>DATMPT010000245.1:0-8310 GCA_035567355.1 Solirubrobacteraceae bacterium | reverse complement strand
GCGATCTCCGGCACCACGACCGGCACGCCGAGCACGTCTGCTTGGAACTGCATCAGCCACGCGTTGGCGGTGGCGCCACCGTCGGCGCGCAGCTCGGAAAGGGGCTCCGTCGCGGAGTCGCCCATCGCGCGCAACGCGTCGACGGTCTGGTAGGCGATCGCCTCGAGCGCCGCCCGCGCCAGGTGCGCGCGTCCCGTGCCGCGCGTCAGCCCGACGATCGTGCCGCGCGCATAGGGGTCCCAGTGGGGCGAGCCCAGCCCGGTGAGCGCCGGCACGAAATAGACGCCGTCGTTGCCTCCAAGCGAAGCCGCGAGCGCTTCGGTGTCGCTCGCCCGCTCGATCACGCCCAGACCGTCGCGCAACCACTGCACGGCCGCCCCGGTCACGAAGATCGATGCCTCGAGCGCGTAGGCGGTCGAGCCGCCGATCCCCCACGCGACCGTCCCGAGCAGGCCCGGCACCGGCTCGGGCTTGCGAAAGCCCGTGTTCATGAGCGCGAACGAGCCCGTGCCATACGTGTTCTTGCCCATTCCCGGGTCCACGCACGCCTGGCCGAACAGGGCCGCCTGCTGATCGCCCGCCACGCCCGCCACCGGCACGGCGTGCCCATGCAGCGCCTCGGGGCGGGTCTGCCCGAGCACGCCCGCGCTCGCCCCCACGCGCGGGAGGGCACGCTCGGGGATGTCGAGCAGCGCCAAGAGCTCGGCGTCCCAGCGACCCGTGCCGATGTCGTAGAGCATCGTGCGCGAAGCGTTCGAAGGGTCGGTCGCGTGCTCCCCGCAGAGCTTGAAGAGGAGCCACGCGTCGATCGTCCCAAACACGGCCCGCCCATCGCGCGCGCGCTCGCGCAGGCCCTCCACGTTGCAAAGCAGCCACTCGATCTTCGTGCCCGAGAAATAGGGGTCGAGCACGAGCCCCGTGCGCTCGCGCACAAGCCGCTCGTGACCGGCGACGCGCAGCTCCTCGCAGCGCCCGGCCGTGCGGCGGTCCTGCCACACGATCGCCCGGTGCAAGGGCTCGCCCGTGTGCGGGTCCCACACGCACACCGTCTCGCGCTGGTTTGTGATTCCCAGCGCCGCGAGCTCTCCCGGTCGCACTTCTGCGTCCGCGAGCGCCTCGCCCGCGACGGCCTGTGTCACCTCCCAGATCTCGCTCGCGTCGTGCTCCACCCAGCCGGGGCGCGGGTAGTGCTGCTCGAGCTCTCGGTAGGCCCTGCCCACGGGCTGGGCCTGCTCGTCGAACACGATGCACGTCGTGCCGGTGGTGCCCTGGTCGATCGCCAGCACGGTCATCGAGCGCGCCCGGCGGTGGGGACCTTCTCAGCTTGTGGGCCCATCTGAGAGCGAGCCTACCGGCGCGACCGGTACACCCGCGCGAACGCGAGCAGCTGGCGTCCGCGATGCAAGAAGCCCGACGGCGTCCTGCCGGTCGCGCGGTGGCCGATGTCGAGCTCTACCTCGGCCACCCGCAAGCCCGCGCGCGCGGCATCGATCGTCATGCCTATCTCCATCCCGAATTCCTGCGCGAAGGGCAAGAGATGCGACAGCGCGCCCGTCCGCAGGGCGCGCTGCCCGGAGATCGGCGCACTCAGGCGCAGCCCGCAGCGCCTATGGATCGCCCAGCGGGCAAAGCCGAGCGCCAGGCCGAACCCGCCCCCCGCCCGCCGCGCGAACGCCGCGACCGCCAAGTCGGCGCTGCCAGCGCGAACATGCTCGGCAAGCGGCCCGAGCAGCCCCGCGGAGTCGCCGAGGTCGCCGTCGCACAGCACGACCACCGCCTCCCCCCCGCTCTGCCCAGCCACTGGATGATCGAGCCATCGGAGCAGGTCGCGCGCCGCCAGCGTGGCCGCGCCGCCCTTGCCGAGCGGCCGGCCAGCGCGCACCACCCTGGCGCCGCAGGCTCGCGCGATGCGAGGCGTCTCATCGCTGGAGCAGTCGTCGGCCACCCACACCGAGGCGTCCGGAAAGGCTTGGTCGAGCGCGCGCAGCGTGGCCTCGATGCGCTTGGCCTCGTTGCGGGCCGTGACGATGATGAGCGTGTGGGCGGCCATGTCGATTGGCGGGCGGGTATTGTCCCTGACCGTTGTCAATTCGGTGTCCCGGAGGTTTAGACGTGGCTGAGGTGGAGGCTCACATCACCGGCACGGTGTGGAAGATCGAGTGCGCGGTGGGGGACCGGATCGAGGAGGGCGACACCGTCGCCATCCTGGAGTCGATGAAGATGGAGATGCCAGTGGAGGCCGAAGACGCGGGCACCGTGGTCGAGGTCCTTTGCGAGGAGGGCCAAGCGGTCGGCGAGGGAGACGTGCTGGTCGTGCTGGAGTAGCGCCGCGCCGCTGCAGGTCAGTCGACCTCGAGTAGCGGCAGCCTGCGCGCGAGGCGTTTGGGCAGCCACCAGTTGCGCTCCCCGAGCAGGCACATCAGGGAGGGGACGAGCATCAGCCTGATGAGCGTCGCATCGATCGCGATCGCCGCGGCGAGCGCGAATCCAAACTCCTTGAGTTCGAGGATGTTCGCGGTCACGAAGCTGCCGAACACGGCGACCATGATCGCCGCGGCGGCCGAGATCGGGCGCGCCGTGTGCTCGACGCCGGACGCCACGGCGCGGCGGTTGTCGCCGGTTTCCTGCCACGCCTCCTGCATTCGCCGGATCAAGAAGACCTCGTAGTCCATCGACAGGCCGAACAGCAGCACGAACATGGACAGCGGCAAGAAGGTCTGGATGAAGCCGGCACTCGAAAAGCCGAGCAGCCCCTGGCCGTGACCATCCTGGAAGATCAGCACCACGAGGCCCAGGGTCGCGGAGGTGGCGAGCAGGTTCATCGCTATCGCCTTGATCGGCAGCACAAGGCTGCGAAAGACTACGAGCAGGAAGACGAACGCCAGGCCGAGCGTAATCGCAAGCACGTCCGGAAGCATCCCGCTCGTCACGTTGGACGCGTCGACGCCCTGGGCGGTCCACCCACCGACAAGCGCCGTCACGCCATCCTGGGCCTCAACCGCCGGCGCAAGCTCGGATCGGACATGATGAACGAGCGCACCAGCCGCCAGCGAGTCCACGGCCACCGCCGGTAGAACCGTCAGGAGCACGCCCGTTGGGTAGGACTTGATCGCCGACCCCGCCACCCGCCTGTCGCCCCGCAGCTCCCGAGCCAGCGAACTGGCCGCGGTCTTGGCCGGATCCGAGCGCGCCTTGGAGATCGGCTCACCCGCGCGGGACGCGTCGGTCACCACCACCTCCAGCGGCCCCATCGCACCCGGGCTGAACGAGCGCGCGAGCACCTGGGAGGCTTTGCCCGACGGCGTGCTCGAGAGCGCGGGGACGTCGAGGTTGATGCCGTACCGGAGGTGGGAGATCGACCCTGCAGCCGCGAACAGGAGGGCAGATACGCACAGCGCGACGACGATCGGGCGCCGCATCATCGCCAGCGCCCACCTGGCCCACCCGCCTTGACCGCTCAACTCTCCACGTCTGATGTTCGACGGCTGCATGCGCGCCGGGAGCGAGCCGGCGTTGATCCTCCGACCCATGTGCGCGAGCATCGCGGGAAGCAGTGTGAGCGCTGCCAGCAGCGTGCAGAGCACCGTGGCGGCGGTACCCACCACGAACTCCCGGAATATCGGCGCCGGGATGACCAGCACCGAGGTAAGCGACAGCCCGACGATCGTGCCCGAGTAGAGGATCGTGCGCCCGGATGTCGCGAGCGCCACGCCGACGGCCTGGGCATTGCGCCGCCGTTCGCCTCTTGGGGTCTCGGGCGAGCGAGCGAGCTCCTCACGAAAGCGGCTGACGATAAATAGCGAGTAGTCGATGCCGATGCCGATGCCGATCATCGTCACGATCGTGAGCATGAAGGCGTCCAGCCGCAGCACGTTCTCGAGCCCCGCCATCAGGCCGAATGTGAGCAGCAGCCCGGCTCCGGAGATCAGCAACGGGACAAGCGCGGCGCTCAACGCGCCGAGCGCCAGCAATAGCACCAGCAGCGCAACCGGCACGCCGATCGTCTCCGCGCGCTCGCCGTCGCGCGACTCGGTCTGGGCTAGATCCTTGGCCAGTGGCGAGAAGCCCGTCATCCATGCGCTGACGCCCGCGCCGTTGGCCTGCGCGACGGCTGCCTGCAAGCCTTCGGCGCGGGAGAATCGCTCGCGTGCGTCGCCGGCCAGCGCGACGTGCGCCACGGCAGCGTGCTGGTCGGCGGATATGCGTCCGGCGGGGGGGCCGGCGTATGGGCTGTCCACGCCCACGACGCCGGCCCTGGAGCGCGCCGCGCGCATCACACGGGAGACGACCACACGGTAGGCGGGATCGGTCACACGGTGCTCGCGCGAAAAGAACACGATCGCGTCCTGCTCGCTGCCGGCCCCGTGGAAGCCCGCACCGCCCAGCAGGCTTTCCACCTGGGCCGACTCGCTCCCGTCGACCGTGTAGTCGGGCGCGCTGAGCGCCGCCTTCAGGCCCGGGTACAGGCCAGCGCAGACGATCGCGGCCAGCAGCCAGCCCAGCATCACCAGCCGCCTGTGACGAGCCATCGCAAGCCCCCACCTGTGCCATGCCGACTCGCCCCCAGCACCCCCGCTTCGCCGCTCGCGCTCGCGCGAGGTGCCACGGCCAAGACCAGCTAGACCGGCCTTCGGCCGCCGCTCTCTCAGCACGAGTCAAACCGGCTTGCGTGCGCCAAACGGCGTTCGGGCGCACTGCGGTCGTGCACACTGCCGTCGCGCGCACTGGAGCTCCCCCGGCACGGACGCAGAATATACGCTGCGCAACTCGGCTGCCGGGCACCGTGGAGCCGGTTCCGTGGCCGCTTGGCTAGCCTGTGCGCGCGTGCCCGATCCATCGCAAAGCCAGCTTGCCGGCGGCAAGCTCCTGCTCGACCGGCCTGTGAGCGCGGTCGCACGGCTGACGATCTCCAACCCGAGCAAGCGCAATGCGCTCGACCGGGAGATCCTGGACGGGATCGCGGCAGCGCTGGACGAGCTTCAACATCCACGGCGTGAGACGCGTTGCGTCGTGGTGACGGGCTCACACGACATGTTCTCCGCGGGCTACGAGATCGGCGAGATCTCCAATGGATGGTTCCAGGGAGAGGCCGAGCGCCTGATCGCACACCCCTTTACGGAAGCCATCGAAGCGCTGGAGGCGTTCCCCTTTCCAACGCTCGCGGCCATGCCAGGGCATACGATCGGCGGGGGCTTGGAGCTCGCGCTGGCCTGCGACCTGCGCGTGGCCTCCACGGAGATCAAGCTCGGCATGCCGCCGGCCAAGCTCGGCTTGGTGTACTCCCATACGGGGCTGCGCCGCTTCATCGACGCCATCGGCGCGGCCCGCACGCGCGAGTTGTTTTTGCTCGGAAGCTACATCGACGCCCCCTCCGCGCTTGCATGGGGGCTCGTCAACCGCCTCGCCGCGCCGGCCGAGCTGGAGAGCGCGGCGCTGACCATCGCCGGCGAACTGGCGGCCAATGCTCCCCTGTCGCAGATCGGCAACAAGCGCGTGATCGCGGCGCTGCTGCGCGCGCAGGCCGTGCTTCCAGAGGAGGTAGAACGCGAGCTGATCGAGCTGCGCGCCGCCTCCTTTCAGTCGCGCGATCTGCGCGAGGGGATGAGCGCGTTCGCCGAGAAGCGCACGCCCCGCTGGAGCGGCGAATAGGCAGCCGTTCACGGGAGCTCCCGAAACAGCCTCAGACGCTCCTCGCCGATCGACTCGCGCAGCGACCTATCTTCCACTCCCTGCCCCTCGTGCTCGGCCAGGCACAGAACGCCCACCTTGCCGATGTGACGGTTCAGCTGCACCTCGCGTGCAGCCTGCGCCACCTCCTCCAGCGGGAACACCTGTGAGAGCGTCGGCTGAATGCGACCGAGCCCCACCAGACGGTTGGCCTCCCACGCCTCCTGCCAGTTGGCCGCATGACTGCCGACGATGCGCTTCACGCTCATCCACAGGCGGCGGTTGTCGTATTCGTGGCGGTAGCCGGTGCTTGACCCGCAGGTGACCACCGTGCCCCCGCGGCGCACCAAATACACAGAGGCGCCAAACGTCTTGCGACCGACGTGCTCGAACACGATATGCGGGTCTTCGCCGAAGTGGCGACGGATCTCGGTCCCAACCCTTTTGCCCAACTCGACTTCCCCCAAGCCGTCCAGGCCCAGCTCGTCGCGGCGCAGGACCAGATCGCATCCGATCCCTTCCAGCAGGCGGGCCTTGCGCTCGGAGCCAACCACTCCGATCGCGATCCCGCCGCCATTGCGAATCAGCTGTACCGCGTACGCCCCCAAACCACCGGAGGCCCCCCACACCAACACCAGGTCCCCCTGCTTGAACTGCGCGCCACGCGGGCTGACGAGCATCCGGTATGCGGTTATCGCACACAGCGTGTTGCAGGCGGCCTCCTCCCAGCTCAGATGCCGCGGCTTGGGCAGCAGCTGGCTGACCTTCACCACAGCGAGATGCGCCAGCCCACCAAAATTGGTCTCAAAGCCCCATGCCAGGGCCTCCTCCGCCAGCAGGCCGTCGGCTTGTGAGGCCGGATGCTGATAGTCGATCACGCTCGGCGAGACAACGACTCGGTCTCCCACCGACCATTTGCGCACGCCGTCGCCGAGCGCGACGATCACGCCCGCGGCGTCCGAGCCGATGACATGCTGGGGCAGGTCGTGGCGCGCCTCCCAGCCCCCGTTGCGTGCGAGACGTTCCAGAAAGCGAAAGGTGGGAATCGGCTCGAACATCGCCGACCACACGGTGTTGTAGTTGATCGCGCTGGCCATCACGCCGACCAGCGCCTCGTCGGGGGCGAGCTTCGGCAGCGACACCTCACCCACCCGGATCGACCGGCGGACGTCCTTGTCGGAAACGTCTTTGAACATCTCGATATCGTCGCGATCCAGGTACGCGCCGATATAACTGTCCGGCAACTCACACTCGAGCAGCGCCTGCGCATCCGCTTCGCGGGCAAGCGCCGAGGCCAGATCGCCCGCGCGTCGGTCACCGCTCACTGCCGGCTTGGTGTCATGCCCAAGCGCGGCATCTGAAATACCGCCGTCACCTGGGTTGGGGAGCCGGTCTCTGTCTGACTTCAGCATGCCTGTATCACCTCGTGCTCGCTTGACATGGTCGAGAGCCACTCCTCAACGGCCTTGGCCGTCGTGTCTGCCAACCCGTCCATGATTGTGAAATGGTGTCCTGGAACGTCTATCGCCGTATGGGAAAGCTCCCACGAGCTTCTGCGGTCGCCTTGTGCCGTGCCCGGTACCGGATCGAGAGCTCTCGCCAGCAGGACTGGCGCAGCGATCTCTGCCGGTTTCCAACCGGCGAACATCTCCAGGTAGGCGCCCATGGCGGTCAGTCGCGTGTCGTTGATGAACTTGAAAGCCTCATCACCTTTGAGGGCGGCGCCGGTCAACTCAGACAGCGTTTGGTCGTCGAAGAGGTAGGTGTCAATCAACACCACGGCTGCCGGGGTGACGCCGGTCCGCTCCAAATGGCTGGCGAGGGCGTGGGCGAGTATTCCTCCAGAGGAATAGCCAACAAGCGCGAATGGGGCCCCCTTTGCGTGCCGGCAAAGCGCCTCTGCCTGGGCTTGAACCATCACGTCAAGGCTCGCCGGCAGAGACTCGCCACTCACATACCCCGGGGACGGCAGGACCGTCACCTTGCGAGCCCCCCGGAAAGCGCTAGCGAATCTCGCATACTCGTGGGCGCCCGACATCGCCACGGCCGATGGAAAGCACACCAGATCCGGGCGCGCCTCACCTTCGGAGAGCCCGATCGGCTCGAGCGCCCCCTCGGAGCCTGTGGCGAGGTCAAACGTGGCGCGGAACCGCGACGCGGCCATCAGCACCCGGGTGAACTCCCCGATCCTCTCGAGCTCATGAGCCTCCCGGAAGAGCGAAGTCAACATCCCACGTTGCGCTCCAGTGCTGGACGGATCCGTCGAGATGAGCTCGCCAGGAGAGAGCTCTGGGCCAGCCGCGCCGGATACGCTTAGCGCCAGATAGGAGGCCAGCGCAGCCGGTGTGGGATGGTCAAACACGATCGAGTTGGGCAGGGAGGTCCCCATCGCCGCGTTGAGGCGGTTTCGCAGCTCGACCGCCGTGAGCGAATCGAACCCGAGCTCCAGGAACGCACGCGCCGGGTCGATCGTCTCGGCGGAATCGTGCCCGAGCACGACGGCGATCTCGCCCAGCACGAACTCCAGGGCGACCCGCTCGCGCTGGTCCTCTGGCGCGGCGGCCAAGCGCTGCCCCAATCCCACCGGGACAGACCGGGAACGCCGCCGGGGGACGCGCACGATGCCTCGCAACAGCGCCGAGA
>DATMPT010000244.1:0-11420 GCA_035567355.1 Solirubrobacteraceae bacterium | reverse complement strand
CCAGCGACCAATGCTCCAGATAGATGAAGTCGAGGTGCACGAGGTCGTCGAAGTCGAGCTCGGAGCGCCCAGAGACCTGCCACAGGCCTGTGATCCCCGGGAGCACGAGGTAGCGCTTGCGGTGCCAGTCCTCCAGCAGCTCGAAATCGCGCTCGGGCAGGGGACGGGGGCCGACGAGCGACATCTCGCCGCGCAGGACGTTGACGAGCTGGGGCAGCTCGTCCAGGGAGAAGCGCCTCAGGAAGCGGCCGACCGGCGTGAGACGGGGGTCCTCGCGGATCTTAAAGAGCGCGCCAGAGGCCTCGTTGAGCTCCTCCAAGGCGCCTTGGTGCTCCTCGGCGTCGCAGTACATGGTGCGGAACTTCAGGCATGCGAACGGGAGCTGGCCGATGCCGGGGCGCATCGAGCGGTAGAAGACAGGGCCGCGCGAGGACAGCTTAACGGCCAGGACGATCGCCAGGAGCAGAGGGCTGAGCACCAGCAGGAGCAAGGTCGCGCCAACGGCGTCGAAGGTGCGCTTGAGGGCAAAGTCGATCCCCTCGAAGACCGGCGGCCCCAGCTCGAACAGAGGCACCGACTGGCCGGGTACGAACTCGGCGCGCTGGATCAGGATCTCCATCGTGGAGGGCGCGATGCGCACGCGCACGCCGCGACGGTGGCACTGGTCGACGAGCTCTACGGCGCGCTCTTGGGGGAAGTCGGGATCGGCGATGATCACCTCGTCGACACGTTCGGCGGCGATCACGGCCTGGAGGTGGTCGAGCGTGCCCAGGCAACGGATGCCGTTGGGGGGCAAGGGCTCGGGCGAGACGAAGCCGACTACTTCGATCGGCGTGTGGGGGGCATCCGCCAGCGCATGGGCGACGTCGTGGATGTGCTTGCCGGTGCCGACGAGCACCGCGCGGCGCTGGTAGCCGGCCGCGCGCAGAATCGCTCCCGTGGCGCGCTCGTAGAGGTAGCGCAGGGAGGAGATGTAGAGCAGGGCGAAGCCTAGCGAGCCATAGAAGATGTAGTAGGAGGAGAAGTGTTCGCCGCTGACCACGGCGAAGATCAGGGCGACGAAGGCGACTTGGAAGAGCGAGCCGACGATGCGCGAGAGGCCAGGGCGCTGCGAGCGCTCGGCATAGAGACCCGAGCGCGCGAACAGGAGCGCGGTCAACAGATAGGCGAAGGCCAGGATCGAGCGTGTGCCCTGATAGGCATGGTTGGCGTCGAAGCTGGACAGCAAGGCCGCCTTCAAGGCTAGGGCGGTGAAGATCGCCAGCGACAGCCCGAACAGGTCGAGCGCAAGCAACGATAGGACGCGCAGGCCGCGGCGCATCGTGTCCATGCGCAGCACAAAGGAGAGTGCGGGCGGGCGCTTGGAGCGCACGTCGCGGTCCAAGCGAGCCGGTGTGCCCGTGCGCGCCGAGGCGCCGGTGTCGCCCTGCGAGCCGGCGGTGAGAGGGCGCGTGGGGGCGCCCTCACGCGCGGACAGAGGTGGCCGCTCAGGACCGGTGGCGCGTGGCACGTCCGGGGAACGAACTCCCATCTCGGACTTCACAACAGTTCAGGTTCCCATATGTAGCGGTCAGAAACCCGCTGGGCGGCTACGTGCGCGCAGGTGCGCACACGTGCGCGGGGGGTTGCCAGGCGGGCAGAAACCATCGTGAAAGACCCGCCCACGCGAGGGCGCGCACGCGTGGGGGCAGAATCCATCGGTCAGAAGCTTCTGGGAGGGGACGTTCAACCAACCAGCTGCTCTACGCCGGAGGCGTCGATCGTGCGGCGCAGGCCGTCGCGCAGAGACACCTCGGGCGCCCAGCCGAGCAGCTCTTTGGCCAAGGCGATGTCGGGCCGGCGCTGCTTGGGGTCGTCCACGGGCAGCGCCTCGAACAGGATCTCCGACTCGGCACCGGTCACCTCCTTGACCGCTTCGGCCAGTTCGAGCAAGGTGTACTCGTCCGGATTACCGATGTTGCATGGCTCGTGATAGCCGGACTCGGCGAGCGCGATCAGGCCCCGAATGAGGTCGCTGACGAAGCAGAACGAGCGCGTCTGTGAGCCGTCGCCGAAGACCGTGAGCGGCCGGTTGGCCAAGGCTTGGCGCAGGAACGTGGGGATCGCGCGGCCGTCGTGTGGGCGCATGCGCGAGCCGTAGGTGTTGAAGATGCGCACGATCGCAGTGTCGACGCCCTGCTGGCGGTGGTAGGCCATTGTGAGCGCCTCGGCGTAGCGCTTGGCCTCGTCGTAGACGCCGCGCGGGCCAATCGGGTTGACGTGGCCCCAGTAGGACTCTGACTGGGGGTGCTCCAAGGGATCGCCGTAGACCTCGGAGGTGGAGGCGATCAGGAAGCGGGCGCGATGGCGCTTGGCCAAGCCCAAGGTGTGATGGGTGCCGTAAGAGCCCACCTTGAGCGTGTGCAGGGGCAGGCGCAGGTAATCGATCGGCGAGGCGGGCGAGGCGAGGTGGTAGACGAAGTCGACGGGCTCGTCGATCTCATAGGGCTCGATGATGTCCACGTTGACGTGCCGGAAGCGCTCGGGGTCGCGGATGTGCTCGATGTTGGCCAAGGAGCCGGTCTCGAAGTTGTCTGCGCAGATGACCCGGTGCCCGCGCGCGAGCAGCTCGTCGCAAAGATGCGAGCCCAAGAAGCCGGCGCCGCCGGTGACCAAGCAGGTGGGCACGGCCGAAAGGATAACGGCTGAGTCGCTCTGAGGACCGCCCGCAAATATGATCTGTTGGTGGCGATGATGAACGGAGGATCGAATACAGAGCACGAGGAGCGCCTGACGGTGGCCCCGGTCGTGGGCCCCGAGGACCCGCGCAGGTTCACCGACTCGGGGATTGAGATCGCGCCGCTCTACACAGAGGAGGATCTGCCGGGCGATCTGGACTTGGGTGCTCCGGGCGAGTTCCCCTACACGCGCGGGGTACACCGCGAGATGTACCGCAAACAGACGTGGACGATGCGCCAGTACGCGGGGTATGCCTCGGCGAAGGAGTCCAACGAGCGCTACCGCTACCTGCTGTCGAAGGGCTCCACGGGGCTGTCGATGGCCTTCGACTTGCCCACCCAGCTGGGACTGGACTCCGACAACCCGCGCTGCCTGGGCGAGGTGGGCAGGACGGGCGTGGCGATCGACACGATCGACGACATGCGCACCGCGTTCGACGGGATACCGCTCGATCGGGTCTCCACCTCGATGACGATCAACGCCCCTGCCGCCTGCTTGTTGCTGCTGTACGACCTGGTGGGCGAAGAGCAGGGCGTGCCGAGCGAGCAACTTCGCGGGACGACGCAGAACGATGTGCTCAAGGAGTACATCGCGAGGGGCAACTACATCTACCCGCCTGGGCCCACGATGCGCTTGACGACCGACCTGTTCCAGTACTGCCAGGAAAACGTGCCGAAGTGGAACACGATCTCGATCTCCGGATATCACTTCCGCGAGAAGGGGTGCTCGGCGGTACAGGAGGTGGCGTTCACGCTGTGCTCGGGGATCGCGTATGTGACGGCGGCGATCGAGAAGGGGCTGGACGTGGACGACTTCGCGCCGCGACTGGCGTTCTTCTTCAACGGTCACAACAACGTCTTTCAAGAGGTCGCCAAGTTCCGGGCGGCGCGGCGGATGTGGGCGCACATCATGCGCGAGCGCTTCGCCGCCAAGAACCCGAAGTCGACGATGCTGCGCTTCCACACCCAGACGGGCGGCGTGACGCTGACGGCACAGCAACCGGAGAACAACATCGTGCGCGTGGCCCTGCAGGGCTTCGCCGCCGTGTGCGGAGGCACGCAGTCGCTGCACACCAACGGCTTCGACGAGGCGCTCGCGCTGCCGACGGAGCGGGCAGCCAAGACGGCGCTGCGCACTCAGCAGATCCTCGCCTACGAGTCGGGCGCCGCCGACACGGTGGATCCGTTCGCGGGCTCTTACTTCGTGGAGTCGCTCACCGACGAGATCGAAGCGCGTGCCAACGAATTGATCGCCAAGGTCGACGCGCTTGGGGGCAGCGTCAACGCGATCCAGTTCATCACCGGTGAGATCGACGAGTCGGCGTGGGGCTACCAGGAGCGCTACCGGACCGGGCAGGACATCGTCGTCGGCGTGAACAAGTTCGAGGAGGACGACGTCGAGGTCCCAGACCTGCTGCGCGTGGACCCCGAGTCAGAGCGCGAACAGGTGGGGCGCCTGAAGGCGTTCAAGGAGAACCGCGACCAAGGGCTCGCGCAGAAGCGGCTGGAGGAGCTGCGCGAGATCGCGCGCGGTAGCGAGAACCTGCTGCCATCGATCCGCCAGGCGTTGAAGGACAAGTGCTCGCTGGGCGAGGTGTGCGGGGCAATGCAGGACGTGTTCGGCAAGTACGCGCCTACGTTTTGATCTTTATGTAGGAACACCGGGTCGCATGCGCCGTCTGGATCAATAGGATCTTCTCCGTGATCGCGACGGTGCAGTTCTTCGAAGTCGTCCTCGCCCTGCACATCATGGCGGTGGTGTTCGCCTTCGGCGCGACCTTCGCCTACCCGGTCTTGCTCGGCGCCGTGGGCAAGGCCGACTCGCGCTCGCTGCCCGCGCTGTACAAGGCGCTCCACGCGATCAGCCGCATGGTGATCATGCCCGGACTTGCGGTGGTCGTGATCTGCGGCATCTACCTCGCCTCCAAGCTGCACGTGTGGAGCGATTTCTATGTCCAGTGGGGCATCGCCGTGGCGGTCGTGATCGGCGCTGTCGAGGGCATGGTCCTGAGCCCCAGGGAGAAGCGCCTCTGCGAGGTCGCCGACAGGGATGCAGCCGCCGCCGGCAACGCTCAGATCAGCTGGAGCGCAGAGCACGACACGCTCGTGAAGCGCATCGGCGCCGTGGGCGCCACGATGGACCTGCTCGTGATTCTCACGATCTTGTTCATGGTCTTGAAAACCTGAGGGCCTGCGCGGCGGGGTGTTGTATTGCCCAAAGGCGATGACTCGCGTGCGCGCATGCGCGCGCGCGTAGGGCACCCGTTTTGTGAGCAACAACCCGCCGGCCCATGTGCCGGAAGCGCACCAGCGATACCCTGGACCGACTATGGGCGAAGGCTACAGAGTCGCCGTTGTCGGTGCCACCGGACAAGTGGGCACGTTGATGTTGCAGCTCCTGCGAAAGCGCGAGTTCCCCGCACGGGAGATCGTGCCATTCGCCTCTGAGCGCTCGGCCGGCCGCGAGCTCGAGGGGCTAGGCACCGTACAGCCGCTCAACGACGAGACGATCAAGGGCTTCGACCTGGCGCTGTTCTCGGCCGGCGGCTCCACCTCGGGCGAGTGGGCCCCGCGCTTCGTGGAGGCCGGCGCGGTGGTGGTGGACAACAGCTCGCGCTGGCGCATGAGCGATGACGTGCCGCTCGTCGTGGCTGAGGTCAACCCCGACGCGCTGGCCACGCACCGGGGGATCGTGGCCAACCCCAACTGCTCCACCATGCAGATGGTGGTGGCCCTAAAGCCGATCTACGACGCCGCCGGCATCGAGCGCCTGGTGATCTCCACCTACCAGGCCGTCTCGGGCACCGGCAAGAAGGCAGTCGACGAGCTGCTCGACCAGTCGCATGCCCTACTGCACGAAATGTCCCCGCCGGAGCCGCAGGCGTATGCCCACCAGATCGCCTTCAACGCCCTCCCCCACGCTGGCACCTTCGCTCCCGGGGACGACCACACCGACGAGGAGCGCAAGCTGATCGACGAGACCCGCAAGATCCTCGGCGACGCCTCGATCCGGGTGAGCGCCACCTGCGTGCGGGTGCCGGTCGTCAACGGCCACTCCGAGGCCGTCAACGTGCAAACGCGCTCCGAGCTCTCGCCCGAGCAGGCCCGCGAGCTGTTGCACGCAGCTCCGGGCATCACCGTCGCGGACGACCCCGACGCCGCGCTCTACCCGCTGGCGACGACGGCCACCGGCCACGACGAGGTCTTCGTGGGGCGCATCCGCCGCGACCCCGGCCACGAGCGCGCCTTGGACATGTGGATCGTGGCCGACAACCTGCGCAAGGGGGCGGCCACCAACGCCGTCCAGCTGGCCGAGTTGCTGCACGAGCAAGGACTCATAGCGCCTCGCGGCACGCCCGCCGCAGCATAGAGAAGCGCAACCGTAACGGGCAGGGCCCGCATCGGAATTGCAGCGTCCGCGGCATAGGAAGGACTCTCGCCACGACGCTCGAACCTGGGAGCGATGAGCGTCTCGACCGAGGTGCAACGCACCCTTGTGAAGTCACCCCCCGAGCTGTGGTCGGAGTTGAGCAACCCCGAGGCGCTCTCCCGTCACCTCGCCGATATCGGCGAGATCCGGATCACCGCGGTCGAGCCGGAGACAAAGGTCGAGTGGGAGGCCAAGGGCGCCAGCGGCGTCGTCCACCTCAAGCAAGCGGGGTGGGGCACCAGGGTGACGCTGTCGGTGACGCGTGCGACGCCGACCGACGACGAGCCCTCCGAGCCCGAGCCGGTGGCCAAGGAGCCGTCCAAGCCCGAGCCGAGCGCCGAAGAGCCGTCCAAGCCCGAGCCGATAGCCGAGAAGCCATCCAAGCCCGAGCCGGCGGCGACAGTCGGTCCGGAGCCTGTCATCCAGTCCCAGCAGACGCCTGAGCCTGAGCCGACCCCGAGCGTCGAGCCTGGACCACCGCCTGGCACGATCGTCGAGCCCCTACTCGCAGAGCCGCAATCCGAGCCTAAGCAAGGACTCTTCGCACGCCTGTTCCGTCGACGTAAGAAGAGAGCTCCGGAGGAGGCCGTCGAGACGCAGCCTGAGCCCGCAGCGACTATGGAGCGCGAGCGGAAGCCTGAAATCGAGATCGTGGGCCTGGCAGCACCCGAGCCGATCTACCCCGAGCCTCCGCCAGAGCCCGTCGCGGACCTGGGCGCCGAACTCGCATCCGTGGAAGCGCAGATGGAGCAGGAGACCGCCGAGCTGCTCACCGGCGTGCTCGACCGGCTAGGCGCCGCGCACCACAGGCCGTTCTCGCGCGGCTGAGTCGCTAAATGCCTGCCATAGTGCTGTATGCTGTATGGCAGCATGCGTCATCGAACCCAGCTCTATCTCGAAGAGGATCAGTATCGCTGGCTACGTCGGCGGGCGGGCACCGGCGGAAGCATTGCCGGAGTGGTTCGCGATCTGATCGACGCGGCGCGCACTCGCAGATCGACCCCGAGCGAGGACACGTTGATTAGCTATCTCGTCGATGATGCACCGGGCGATTCGGGAGTGCGGTCGACCGTGCAGAACCTAGATCGAGACATCTACGGTTAACCGAGTATTCATCGACACGGGCGCTTTCGTAGCGCTCCGCAACCGTGCCGAGCGTGAGCACGAGCTCGCCCGGTCGACGTTGGCTGCACTCGTCGAGGAGCGCGCGCTGTTGTTCACCTCGAACTATGTGTTTGCCGAGACTTATACCGCACTCCTGGTCAGGCTCGGCAGGGATGAGGCGATTGAGTGGGGCAAGCGATTTCACGCCGGCAACGCGATCGAGCTGATCCGGGTCGAACCAGAGGTCGAGCGAGAAGCGTGGTCAATCCTGGAGGCCCACACCGACAAGGAGTGGAGCTACGTGGACGCCACGTCGTTCGCGCTGATAGAGCGCGAAGACTTCACGGCGGCGTTTGCTTTCGACCGCCATTTTGCACAGCGTGGCCTGAGAGTATTGCCGGGACCATGAGGCCGATGCCCCTCGACGGATAACATTTCGCCCCCCAATGCGCAGCAAGGCCCCGGAGACATACGAGGAGAAGCTCGCCGAGCTGCAGGAGTTACGCGTGGCGGCTGTCCACTCGGCGCCCGAGGCCGAGGAGAAGCAGCATGCTCGCGGGAAGTACACGGCGCGCGAGCGCGTGGAGAAGCTGCTCGACCCCGGCTCCTTCCAGGAGCTCGACACGTTCGTGCGCCACCGGACCTTCGAGTTCGACATGCAGAAGAACCGCCCGTGGGGCGATGCGGTGGTCACCGGCCACGGCACGATCGACGGCCGCCGTGTGTGCGTGTTCAGCCAGGATTTCACCGTGTTCGGCGGCTCCCTGAGCGAGGTGATGGGCGAGAAGATGTGCAAGATCATGGACCTCGCGGCCAAGATCGGCTGCCCCGTGATCGGCATCAACGACTCCGGCGGAGCCCGCATCCAGGAGGGGGTCGTCTCGCTGGGTGCCTACGGCGACGTGTTCGTGCGCAATGTGCGCTCCTCGGGCGTGATCCCGCAGATCAGCCTGATCATGGGCCCCTGCGCGGGCGGGGCGGTGTACTCGCCGGCGATCACCGACTTCGTGTTCATGGTCAAGGAGACCTCGCACATGTTCATCACCGGCCCCGATGTCATCAAGACGGTCACGGGCGAGGAAGTCGGCTTCGAGGAGCTCGGCGGGGCCATGTCCCACAACACGAAGTCGGGCGTGGCCCAGTTCGCCTCCGAGGACGAGGACGCGTGCCTGGAGGACTGCCGCTACCTGGTGAGCTTCCTGCCGCAGAACAACATGCAGAGCACCCCGCGGGTGCAGCCAGCGGACGATCCGCTACGCATGGACCCCGAGCTCGACCACGTCGTGCCCGACAACCCCAACAAGCCCTATGACATGCGCGACGTCGTGCGCCTGATCGTCGACGATGGCGAGTTCTTCGAGGTCCACGAGCACCACGCCAAGAACATCATCTGCGGCTTCTCGCGCCTGGATGGCCACACGGTCGGGATCGTCGGCAACCAGCCCAACCAGCTCGCGGGGGTGCTCGACATCGACGCCTCGGCCAAGGCGGCGCGCTTCGTGCGTACCTGCGACGCCTTCAACATCCCTTTGCTGACCTTGTGCGACGTACCGGGCTTCCTCCCGGGAACCGCCCAGGAGTGGGGCGGCATCATCCGGCACGGGGCCAAGCTGCTGTACGCATTCGCCGAGGCAACGGTCCCGAAGATCACGCTCATCACGCGCAAGGCCTACGGAGGGGCCTACGACGTGATGTCCTCAAAGCACCTCGGGGCGGACTTCAACTTCGCCTGGCCCACCGCCGAGGTGGCCGTGATGGGACCAGAGGGCGCGGTCAACATCATCTACAGGCGCGACATAGCGGGGAGCCCCACCCCGCTAGAGCGCCGCCAGACGCTGATGGACGACTACAAGGCTCGCTTCGCCAACCCCTACACCGCGGCCGAACGCGGCTACATAGACGACGTGATCATCCCGCACGAGACGCGCCCCAAGCTGATCGCGGCGCTCGACACCTTGCACACCAAGCGCGAACCGGGACCCAAGCGCAAGCACGGCAACATCCCGCTCTGAGACGAAGACCCGGCGATCCCCCGGCGGCGGTCGGTGTCTCCGAAACGGACTGCCTGCGCGTGCGCGTGGTCTACTGAACAGATCTAGCTCTCTTGAGAAAGCCGCGCGCACGCGGGACACCCCAAAATGAATAACCAAAGGCCAGCAGTCAGAGACGAACCATGGTCAACCGCCGTCCCCAACTCGAACTGATCGCCCCCGCGGCCTCGCCTGTCGAGGCGGCGGCGATCGTGGCTGCTTTGGAGCGCTTCATGCGCGATACGGCGCCCAGCTTGGCGCCTCGAGCCGAGCTGGACCCCTGGGTGCGTGCGGCTATGCTCGAAGGCGTAGCGCGACAGGGCCCCGGCGACGAGTCGGACCCTTGGATAAATACCTAAAAGCCGCTAGGCTTTAGCACCAATCGCCCTCGAGGGTCGCAAAAAGATCGATCCGGGACTCATCTACCCCGAGCCCGGACCAGGAGGTTTCGCTAGATGGAGCCAGTTTCGATACCCGCGGAGCAAGCCCCGAAAAAGGGCTCGCTCGAGGATCCCGAGGTCCTGCAGAACGTCCCCGGCCATGTGATCCCGATCCTGCGGCGGGAGTACGACGACTTCAAGACCGAGGCCACCAAGTTCCTGGAGGGTGGCACGCCGGAAGACGAGTTCATCAAGTTCCGCCTCAAGCAGGGCGTCTACGGCCAGCGCCAGCCCGACGTGCAGATGATCCGCACGAAGCTTCCCTTCGGCGGGGTCACGCCGGAGCAGATGGACAAGTTCGCCGACGTCGTCGAGAAGTACGCCCCGCTCGGCAAGGGCCACATCACCACGCGCCAGAACATCCAGATGCACCACATCCCCCTGCTCGACGCCGAGAAGGCGATCAGGGAGATGGGCGAGGCCGGCCTATCGAGCCGCGAGGGCTGTGGCAACACGATGCGCAACGTCACCGGCGACCCGTTCGCCGGCGTGGCCGCTGATGAGCTGTTCGACCTCACTCCCTACGCGGGGGCCTACGTGCGCTACTTCGTGCGCCACCCCACCACCCAGGGCATGCCGCGCAAGGTCAAGACCTCCTTCGACGGCTCTCCGCGCGACCGCGCGATCAGCGGCATCCACGACGTCGCCTTCCGCGCGCGCGTTAAGGACATCGACGGCGAGCAGGTCAAGGGCGTGGAGATGCTGATCGGCGGCGGCACCTCGATCATGCCGCGCGTGGCCCAGGTCCTCTACGACTTCGTCGAGCTCGACAACGGCGACTACCTGAGGATCACCGAGGCCGTCATGCGCGTGTTCGACCGCCAAGAGTGGCTGCGCGTCAACCGCGCGCGCGCCCGCATCAAGGTGTTCGTCGACAAGTACGGGATCGACGAGCTGCGCAACCAGGTCGAGCAGGAGCTCGAGGGCGAGTGGGTCAACGAGCGCGACTTCTCGATCGAGCAGCGCCTGTTCGGAGACGACGAGCGCGAGTCCGCGCCCGCGCCGCCGGCGAGCTACGGGAGTCCCAACGGCGACATCTCCGAGTTCGAGCGCTTCCGCGAGGCCAATGTGGCAGACCAGAAGCAGGAGGGGTACGTGACCGTCGAGGTGAAGATCGTGCGCGGTGACCTCACCCCCGAGCAGTTCCGGGGCCTCGGCCAGATCATGCGCGACTACGCCGGCGGCTACGCCCGCACCACCGTGCAGCAGAACCTCGTGCTGCGCTGGGTGCGCGAGGAGAGCGTCTACGACGTGTGGCGCGCGCTGAGCGAGCTGAATCTCGGCGGCGCCGGCTCGCGCGAGATAGGGGATGTCGTGTCCTGCCCGGGCACCGACAGCTGCAAGCTCGGGATAACCAGCTCGATGGGCCTGAACAGGGCGATCGAAGAGCGCATCGAGCAGATGGGCATCACCGACCCCCTGACACGCAAGATCCACATCAAGATGAGCGGCTGCCCCAACGGCTGTGGCCAGCACCACCTGGGTGCAATCGGCTTCTATGGCGCGTCGATCAAGGTCGGGGAGCACACGATCCCCGCCTACATCCCCCACGTCGGTGGCGTGTGGGAAGGCGGCGAGGTGCAGTTCGGCACGCGTCTGAAGCAGCGCTTGCCCGCCAAGCGTGTGCCCGAGGCCGTCGAGCGGTGGATCCGCCACTACGAGGCCAACCGCGACGACGGCGAGGAGTGGGGCGCGTTCG
>DATMPT010000243.1:0-6670 GCA_035567355.1 Solirubrobacteraceae bacterium | reverse complement strand
ATTCCCGTTCTGAGAGGCGCTCAACCGTCCTGAGCGTAGCTTGGGAGAGGCCGGGATCAGCGCTTGCGGCGCTTACGGCGGGAGCCACCGGCGAGCGGTGTGGGTGGCGGCGCCAGGTCGGCGGCGGGTTCGCTGCCATTGCGTTCGCTCTTTTGGCCTCCCGCGCGTCCTGAGGCCGAGCCATCCTTTTCTTCCGCGCGCTTTACGCGTTGCTCGGACTGGGTCGGCCACGGGCGCGCCTCACCGGCAGCCCACGCCGGCGGGTCGCCGCTCGGCAGGCGTTCCCACAACAGGAATCCCATCGCGACGAGCCACAGCGTGGGGATGAGGGTTTGCACCAGTCCAGAGCCGAACAGGGGCAGAAACATGAGGCCGGCGAGCATCCCCAGCGTGCTGAGCCAGCGGGGAAGCAAACCGGCGCGCAACGAGCCAACCATAACCGCGATCATGCCCACGGTGAGCGCAAGCGCCGCGAGCAGGCCGAGCAGCGCCAAGGCGATCCCAAGCGAGCCAGATGTGAGCAGGGCCCGTTCAGCGGCTTTGCCCGAGAAGTCGTTGCCGGTGGCGAATTTGTGGGTCTCAATCGCCAGGCCAACCTCGTGGACGATATTGAGAAGCGCATAGCCGATGCCCCCGGCCAGCACCAAGGGACGCCCCGCGGGCCACGTCTGAGGTCTACGAAAGCGGGTGCAATCTCCGATGAACAGCAGCACGAGCGTTAGCGCGAGCACCGCGATCGCCATCAGCACGTTGCCGGCGATCAAGTCGAGGGAGTGGTGATCGATGTACTTGACCTCGGCCGCCTGTGGGCCGATGGCGGGTGTGGCTTGACCGCGCAGCGCCGGTTCGAGTCCCTGCACGATGCCAACCTTGGGCAGTTCCTTGAGTGCCGCGTTGAGGATGATGCCGCTTAGCAGGAAGAGCCCACCACCGGCGGCGGCGGGGACCGAGAGGCGGGCACGCCTGTCCGACTCGAAAGCGATGCGCTGCTTGATATCCGCGGTGGCCATCGGCCGGCAGTCTACGTGTTGACGCTACGATGAGCACATGGAGGGTGGCAGCTTCGGTGACCTGTTCGGCGATCCTGAGGAGCTTCAGCGCAGGCTCGCTCAGTTTGCCGAGCAGATGCAAGGGCAACAGGCCTTGGCATGGGCGGACAACGCGATCAAGCTGGCCGTCGACATGACGGTGGCGGCGGTGAACCGCGTGAATGTCCAGGGCAACGCCGAGGCTCAGGCGGAGCAGATCCGCCAGGTGATCGCGCTCGTGTTCCCTGAGGCGGTCACACTTGTGCGCGAGGCGCGCGAGGGGCTGCAGTAGGGCCTCCCCCTCCTCCCGCGCGTTCAGACTCGCGCTCGGCATCGCGCGAAGCACGCCCGGCCGCGATCACTTCTTTGAAGGAGCGGAAGCGGAAGATGAGGACGACGGCGCCCAGGCCGGCAAGCGCCGTGAAAGCGGCGATCGCGATCTGCTGGCCCACTGAGTAGGCGGCCACCACAGTCGTGGGGGCGCTCGTCGCGAAGACCTTCACGAGCAGAGCCTGCTGCACGCCGGCGCCGCCGGGGGTGAACGGCACGGCCCCCGCGACCTGGCCCACTCCGAACACGAGCAAGACATTCATGACCGAGCCGCCCACACGAAACGCGTCAAGCAAGAACCAGAAGGCGATGAAGCGGCATATCCAGGCCGCCGCCTGCCAGGCAGCGACTTCGCGCAGGTAGCGAGGGCGGTCGGCGAGGATCGTGAGTCCCTGGCGTATGCGCGCCCAGAACGCCTTTGCCCGCACTGAGAGCAACGCGAAGGCGAGCAGGCCGAGGACCGCGAGCAGGGTGATCAAGAACAGGGTGAAGCGGAAGTGCTCGGCCAGGTAGGAGATGTCGAAGGAGCCCAGTTTGGAGAAGTCGGGCGGCTTTGGAAAGACCCCTTGGCTGAAGGCGAAGACGAGCACGAAGATGCCCACGCCCACATCGAAGATCGCCTCTACGAAAAACGCGGACGCGACTGTGGGATAGGAGGAGCCGGGGATCGAGCTGCGCGTGAGGAACAGCTTGATGATGTCCCCTCCCCTTGCCGGCACCACGTTGTTGAAGCCCACGGCGGCCACATAGGCGCCCCAGATGCGCCGCCACTGAAAGCTCACCGCTGGGTAGGCGGCGCGCAGACTGTGAAAGAAGGCCCGCGAGCGCAGGGTCAGGTTCAGGCCGAAGAAGACCAGACCCAGCAGCAAGGCTCCCCAGTGGACCGCTGCCAGGTCCGAAAGGAACTGTTCCGTCGCTTCGACGAACGAGTCGAAGCTCTGCGCGATCGAGGTGGAGGCTATGGGCACATACCAAGCCTACGGTCCCCCGCGCGGGAAGCGCCGGCCAGAGCCTAGCTCAGAAATCCTCGTCTTCGGGCTCGATGCCTTCTTCGTCGAGCTCGACGTCGAGCTCGTCGCTATCGAGCTCTTCGGCGTCGTCCCAATCCTCGTCTTCGAACTCGTGTTCGGGGACCTCGAGCTGTGGACTTGCAAGCATGATCGCTCTCCCTTCTCAGCGAACTTGGACGTTGTCGGGTTGGGCGGTCGTCCCGGTGGAACGGCCGCCCTCCATATATACCCCTACGGGCGCGCGCATGATAATCAAGGTGGGCCCGGAGCCTCGCGCGTGTCGGCGCGCCTCACTTCAACAGGCGTGACATGCGTCTGTCCTTGAGCGTGCGCCCGCCTGTCTGGCAGGAGGGGCAGTAGGCGATCACATAGTCCTCGAAGTGCACGGCCTCCAGCCTGGTGGCACACCGCGGGCAGGGCTCACCCTCGTGGCGGTGCACCTTCAGGGGCATCGGCAGCTTGTCGGGGATCGGCAGGCTCACGACCTGCTCGTAGTGGTCGATCGCGCCGCCGAGGGTCTCCACGATTGCGCCTTCCAGGGCCACCGTCTCCTGCTCGCTGAGATCGTTGGCGCGCTTGAAGGGCGAGAGGCGTGCCTGCCACAGGATCTCATCCACCCACGAGCGCCCGATACCCGCGAGGACGTGCTGATCGCGCAGGGCGCCGTGCAGCGGGCGCGGGGCGTCGAGCAGCCCGCCGAGGGGCGGTGGCCCAGGCCAAGCCTCTGGCCCGAGCTTGGCGACCTGCTCGTCTCCCTCCAACTCGCTGGCTCGCAACAGCTTCACCCAGGCGGCCTGCTTGGAGCCGAACTCGCGCAGGCGCAACTCGCGCTCTCGCGCAGCGCCTTCCACCGCGGCCTCTCCGAGAGCACGCCCCTCCCCACCGCCGACCAGCACCCGCACAAGCAAGCGCGAGGTCCTGTCGCGTGGCCCGGCGTGACGGTCGTACAGCTGCAGGCGCCCGGCCGACATCAGGTGGATGAGCAGCGCCAGGCCGCCTGAGACGTCGATGACAAAATGCTTGCCGCGCCGTCCCACACGCTCGATCCGCTGCCCCTCGAGCGCCGACAAGGGCGGATCGAACGTCCTCATCGCCTTGACCCCGGGAGCAAGCGCCGAGACGATCTCGGCGCCACGCAGCGCCGCGTCGAGCCGCCTGGCTGTGATCTCGACCTCTGGCAACTCCGGCATCGCCCAATCCTAGGGCGATGCCGGAGACCTCACGAAATCAATTGGCGCCAATCGCCGGGCCGTTGTAGGCGATGCCGCCCGGGCTGCGCCAGCTCACGCGCCAGTGCAAGCCTTGCACGGAGGATTTGAGGGCCCAATAGCCACTTGAGTTGGTCTGCACCACCTCCAGCGTTCTATAGCTTTTCGACCCCTTGGGCTGGACCATCACCTTCAGCTTCGTGGCGCCCCCGCTCGGCCGTACAAGACCCCACAGCGAGAAGCCGTGACCCCGCTTGGACACGACCAGCGGCACCGGAAAGCCGAAGTACAGCGGCTTGCGCGTGCCGTGATAGGTCTCGAGACCCGTCTGGAAGCCGATCGTCCCACCGTGCAGGCTCGATCCGGGCGGGCCTCCGAGCGGGTCGTCGCGGAACAGGTATTGGGAGAAGGCGGCCACGCGCGAGCTCGACCAGGCGATCCTCTCGGCCATGGCGTCGTATTCGGCCTGCTTGGCCAGCGACACGCCCAGGGCGTTCGGCGTGCTTTGGATCCCGAACTCGGTCAGGTAGATCGGCACCTGAGCGGGTATCGCGTGTGCCGCCGCAGCCTTGTCGAGTGCGCCAGAGAGGCGCGAGAGCACCCCGATCGTCACGTTGTCGGGCCCCTGCGGAACATAGTGAGGCGACCCCACCGTGTAAGCGTGGTGGGCATACGCGTAGACCGGCAGCATCCCGCACGTCGGAGACTTGCGATATTTCGAATTCAAGCACAGCGCTTCGCGCAGGAAAGCCAACGGTGCCACGTCGTGGAGCAGGGCTTTGGCGCCTTCCCGGCGTATTTCGCTCCTGCTCACCTTGTCGTAGCCGACAGGGGCCGTCTCCCCCATCAACACCTTCGGCTTGGGCATGCCGGCGGCCTGCAGCCCTTCGTAGCCGGCCTGAAACAGCCCGCGGTAGATGCGCGGCGATTCGGGCATCCCTCTCGAGTTGAATTGGGGCTGAAGGAAGGCGGGATGGTTTGGCTCGTTCCAGATCGCATACAAGGACACCAGGCCGCCGTAGTGCCTGCCAACGGCCGTCATGAATTCCTTGAAGTCCGTGTCGTTCGGACGGACCACGCCGCTCTTGTCTTTGTGGCTGGCCGTGGCCCACTCCGGGACCGGCGAGGTCACGGTCAGGAGCACCGGCCATTTCAAGCGATTGGCTTCGATCAGCAGTTCGTCGTAGGCACTCCAGTTGTAGCTGGCCGGGCTGACCGCTTCGAACGCCGGCTTCTTGGTGCTGTGAGCCGCAGGCGCCACATCGGCCCAGACGAGCTCCACGCGCAGCGCTTTCACGCCAAGCACCTGCAGTTGAGCAAGCGCCTTGGCACGGGCCGCCCGGGTCACGGCGACCAGATCGCGAGGGGCCTCGAAGAACATCGCCTGCGAATGAGACGCACCCGCGCCCGCCGGCACCAGGGCGCCAAGCGCCAGGGCGGCGCATGCGAGCGGGATCAACGGCCACACACGGATACGGCGGGGTATGAGTACTTGAATGTTGGGCATTGGGCTTGAGACACCTTCACATGGACGTTGTTGCGGTGTTCGGCTCCGATTTCGAGGCGAGGAGTGAGCTGGTCTGTCGCCGACCTCCGCGATCCTCGCCCGGGACGCTCCGCGATGCGGCCGGCCCGGCGTTCGGTGTAGCGTGCGAGCCGATGAGTGCAGCAGTCGCACCGGACGACATCGTCGAGCGCCATGCGGACGTAGCCCCGAACGCACGGCCTCCCCTGCTTGTCATGGAGCCCCTGCGAGCGTTTCTCGACGAGCACGGGCTGGGCGCCGGCGGGATCGAGGCCAAGCCGATCGGCGATGGGCATTCGAACGTCACCTACCTGATCGAGCGCGAGAGCGGTCCCGAGCTCGTCCTGCGCCGCCCCCCACGCCCGCCCCTGCCGCCGAGCGCCCACGACGTGTCGCGTGAGGCGCGCCTTTTGCGGGCACTCGAGCCGACGCCCGCGCGCGTGCCGAAGGTGCTCGCCGTGTGCGATCGCGAGGACTTGATCGGCTGCCCTTTCTACGTGATGGAGCGTGTCCGGGGTGAGGTGATCGTCTCCTCCACGCCCCCCGCGCTCGACACACCCGAGCAGCGGAGGCGCATCGGCGAGCAGCTGATCGACGCCCTCGTGGAGATCCACGCCGTCGATTGGCGGGCGGCCGGCCTGGAGGGCTTCGGCAAGCCGACCGGCTACCTCGAGCGCCAATTGCGGCGCTTTGGCGGCTTGTGGGACCTGAACAAGACGCGCGAGATCCCTGCCGTGGAGCGCGTCGGGGCGTGGCTGTCCGAGCACATGCCCGAGTCCGGCCCCGCCACGATCGTGCACGGCGACTATCGCCTCGGCAACACCATGTTCGCCTCAGGGGCCCCCGCCGAGCTGGTGGCGGTTTTCGATTGGGAGATGGCCACGATCGGCGACCCGCTGGCCGACGTCGGCTACCTGTGCATGTTCTGGACCGAGGCATCTGACCCCGAAGGGGAGCTACGCGAGCACCTCGGCCGGGTCACACGCGCCGAGGGCTACCCGACGCGCGCGGAGCTGATCGCCCGCTACGAAGAGCGCTCGGGAAGCTCGATGCGGGACCTGCGCTGGTACACGACGCTCGCTTTGTGGAAGTCTGTGGTGTTCATGGAGGGCAACTACAAGCGTGCCGTGGCCGGCACCACCGACGACCCCTACCTCAAGCAGTTCGGGGATGGCGTGCTCGAGCTGGCCCGCCAGGCCGAGGAGGTGGCGCACGGTGGATGAGTCCGCAAACGAGGGCCCTACGCGCGCGCGCGAATCACCCCTCACAGAGACACACGACATGCCCCTCACAGAGACACACGACACGCCCCACACGGACGACTCCCTCCCGCCCCACCCGGACGACTCCCTCGCGCGCGTACGCGAGTCACCCGCCACGACAACGCACGACACTCCAGCGGACAACCTCCCGCGCGCGCGCGAGTCACCCGATTTGCAAGGCACAAACAACGGCCGCACAGGCCTGCTGATCGATTGGGGCGGGGTGCTGACCACCAACTTGTTCACGTCCTTCGGCGAGTACTGCACCCGCAACGAGATCGACCCTGCCGAGCTGGGCAAGCGCTTC
>DATMPT010000242.1:0-5781 GCA_035567355.1 Solirubrobacteraceae bacterium | reverse complement strand
AGCACATCCTGCTCGGGCTCGTGCGCGAGAACGAGGGCGTGGCAGCGCGCATCCTGCTCGACTTCGACGCCGACTCCGAGAAGATCCGCAACGAGGTCATCCGCATGCTCTCCGGTCCCGGCGGCCGCCGCCAGGGCGCCGGTGCGGGCGCCGGCTCGGGATCCAGCCCTGGGGAGGGAAAGAATTCCTCCAAGCTGCTCGACCAGTTCGGTCGCAACCTGACCAAGCTCGCCGCCGAGGGCAAGCTGGATCCGGTAGTCGGGCGCGAGACCGAGATCGAGCGGATCATGCAGATCCTCTCGCGCCGCACCAAGAACAACCCCGTCCTGATCGGCGAGCCCGGCGTGGGCAAGACCGCCGTGGTCGAGGGCTTGGCGCAGCGCATCATCAACTCCGACGTGCCCGAGCTGCTCAAGAACAAGCAGATCTACACACTCGACCTGGCAGCGCTCGTCGCCGGCTCGAAGTACCGCGGCGAGTTCGAGGAGCGCCTCAAGAAGGTGATGAAGGAGATCACCCAGCGCGGCGACATCATCCTCTTCATCGACGAGCTCCACAACCTCGTCGGCGCCGGCGCGGCCGAGGGTGCGATCGACGCCGCCTCGATCCTCAAGCCGGCGCTCGCCCGCGGCGAGCTGCAGACGATCGGCGCGACCACCCTGGACGAGTACCGCAAGTACCTGGAGCGCGACTCGGCCCTGGAGCGCCGCTTCCAGCAGATCCGCGTAGAGGAGCCCACGATCGAGCAGACCGTCGAGATCCTCCGCGGCCTGCGCGACCGCTACGAGCAGCACCACAAGGTCCAGATCACGGACGAGGCCCTCCAGGCCGCGGCCGACCTGGCCTACCGCTACATCTCAGACCGCTTCCTGCCCGACAAGGCGATCGACCTGATCGACGAGGGCGCCTCGCGCATGCGCATGAAGTCGCTCACCTCCCCGCCCGCCAACCGCGAGTTCGAAGAGGAGATCGAATCTACGCGCCGGGAGAAGGAGCAGGCGATCGAGGCCCAGGAATTCGAGAAGGCCGCCGCCCTGCGCGACCAGGAGCGCAAGCTGGCCGGCAAGAAGCGCGAGCTCGAGGAAGAGTGGGAGGCCGGCGACTCGATCGAGCGTCCTTCGATCGGCGAGGAGGAGATCGCCGACATCGTCTCGATGTGGACCGGCATCCCCGTCTTCAAGCTGACCGAGGCCGAGACCCAGAAGCTGATGCGCATGGAGGAGGAACTCCACAAGCGCGTCATCGGCCAGCACCCCGCGATCGAGGTCATCTCCAAGGCGATCCGCCGCTCGCGCGCGGGCCTGAAGGACCCCAAGCGCCCGACCGGCTCGTTCATCTTCCTGGGCCCCTCCGGCGTAGGGAAGACCGAGCTGGCGCGCACCTTGGCCGAGTTCCTCTTCGGCGACGACGAAGCGATGATCCGCATCGACATGTCCGAGTACATGGAGAAGCACGCTGTCTCGCGCCTGGTCGGCTCGCCTCCGGGCTACATCGGCTACGACGAGGGCGGCCAGTTGACCGAGGCGGTGCGGCGCAAGCCCTACTCAGTGCTGCTGCTCGACGAGATCGAGAAGGCGCACCCCGACGTCTTCAACATCCTCCTGCAGATCCTCGAGGACGGCCGCTTGACCGATGCCCAGGGTCGTACGGTCGACTTCCGCCACGCGATCGTGATCATGACCTCCAACATCGGGGCCGCTGAGATCGCGCGCAACACGCCGCTCGGCTTCGCTGTCTCCGACGACGAGACTGGCATCACCTACGACGACATGAAGAACCGCATCATGGGCGAGCTCAAGAAGGTCTTCCGCCCCGAGTTCCTCAACCGCATCGACGACGTGATCGTCTTCCACAAGCTCCAGAAGGAGGAGATCCGCCAGATCGTCGAGCTCCTCTTGGTGCGCATCCGCGAGTCGATGGCCGAACGCGAGTTGCAGCTCGAGCTCACCGATCCCGCCAAGGACCTGCTCGTCGACAAGGGCTGGGACCCCGCGATGGGCGCCCGTCCCTTGCGCCGCGCGATCCAGCGCTACATCGAGGATCCCTTGGCGGACTTCGTCCTGCGCGAGCAGCTCACACCCGGAGCCACGGTGGTCGTCAACCCCGCCCCCGAGGGCGAGGAGGACGAGGTGCGCCTCACGATCGTCAAGCCCAAGAAGCAGAAGACCCCAGTCGGCGTGGGCGCCGGCGCCGGCGGCGGCGGCGAGCCCGAGCCGGACGCCGGGCTGCCGGCGGGCGAGGACGAGCACCACGACGACGAGTCTCCGGCCGAGTCCTAGCCGAGGTTCCGCTGAGCACCTACCTGCAGGTGACGGCCGCGCCGATGGGC
This sequence comes from Solirubrobacteraceae bacterium, assembly GCA_035567355.1. Lineage (GTDB taxonomy): Bacteria > Actinomycetota > Thermoleophilia > Solirubrobacterales > Solirubrobacteraceae > Palsa-744. Next base: position 3,452 of record DATMPT010000242.1, on the reverse strand, counting down.
GCCGAGGATTGGCCGTCGGTTGCGCGCATATACGGCGAAGGGATCGCCACCGGTAACGCGACGTTCGAGTCCGTGGTCCCCAGCTGGGAGCAGTGGCGTGACTCGCGCCTGCCCGAGCCGTGCCTGGTAGCCCGCCAGATCTCCCACGACCGCTCGCAGGAGGTGCTGGGATGGGCGGCGCTCAGCCCTGTGTCGGCTCGCGCGGTCTACCGGGGAGTGGGGGAGGTCGGCGTCTATGTCGATCAAAACCATGTGCGCCGTGGCATCGGCCGGTTGCTGTTGAGCGCCCTGATCGAGTGCTCCGAGCGCGCCGGCTTCTGGACCTTGCAGGCCGGGATCTTTCCCGAGAACGAGGGCTCGATCGCGCTACACGAGAGCTGCGGTTTCGGCCTCTTGGGACGGCGACGGCGGATCGGTCAGATGCCCGACGGGACCTGGCGCGACGTGATGCTCTACGAGCGCCGTAGCGAGGTCGTGGGACAGGGCTGACCGCCGGGTCGGTTTGGGAGGCGGTTGCGTGCTGGCGGCCTCCCTGGCCTGGGCTCCGCGAGAGAAGGGCCATGTGGTTGTTGTTCTGCGATTGGGGTGACCCACGCGTGCGCGCGGCCTTCTTAAAAGACTAGATCTGTGTAATGGACCGCGCGCGCGGGTGCCGTCGGGGGAGGAGCGTACTCTGGCGTCGTGGCCCGTCACCAGACAATCCACATTTGCTCGCAGTGCGGCCTGCGGTCGGCTCAGTGGCACGGACAGTGCCCTGGTTGTGCCGCCTGGAACACACTCGTGGAGGAGCGCTCGGCGGTGGGTGATGTCGATCGAAACGGCATGCCCCGTGCGCGCGTGCGCACGCGCGGGGCGCCGCTGGTGCCGCTCTCTCAGATAGCCGCCAGCCCGGTCGCGCGCCTGAAGACTGGCATCGGCGAGCTGGACCGGGTGCTCGGTGGCGGCCTCGTTCCCGGCTCGCTGGTGTTGCTCGGGGGCTCGCCAGGGATCGGCAAGTCGACGCTCACCAACATGGCACTCGGCAACATCGCCGGCGCCGGCCACAAGACACTGTATGTGAGCGGCGAGGAGTCCGCCGAGCAGGTCAGGCTGCGCGCCGAGCGGCTCTCCCCGAGTGCCTTGGAGGTGCCGGTGCTCGCCGAGACCGACTTGGGTGCTGTGCTCGAGGCGATCGCCTCGCATGGGCCCAGCGTGTGCGTGATCGACTCGGTCCAGACCCTGCGATGCAGCGAATTGTCCGGTGCCCCGGGGTCGGTGGGACAGGTGCGCGAGGTGGCGGCGCGTATCATGGACCTCGCCAAGGCACGCTCGATCGCGGTCGTGCTCGTGGGTCACGTGACCAAGGATGGCGCGCTGGCGGGGCCCCGGGTGCTCGAGCATCTCGTGGACTGCGTGTTGCAGTTCGAGGGCGAGCGCGAGCGCCCCTATCGCGAGCTGAGGGCACTGAAGAACCGCTTCGGCTCGACCAACGAGGCCGGCCTGTTCGAGATGCGCCAAGGCGGGCTCGTGGAGGTCCTGGACGCCTCCGCGCGCTTCGTGGCGGAGGCCACGCGGGCGCCCGGTAGCGTGGTCTTGGCCGCGATGGAGGGCTCGCGCCCGCTCTTGGTGGAGGTCCAAGCGCTGGTGGCGCCTTCGGAGCTGGAGCAGCCCCGGCGTGTGGTCTCAGGTCTCGACCGCAACCGCCTGGCGCTGGTGCTTGCGATTCTCGGTCGCCACGGGGGCATTAGTCTGGGATCCCACCCACCCTATGACGTGTTCGTGAACGTGGTCGGCGGTGTGCGCGTGGACGAGCCCGGCGTGGACCTTGCGATCGCCTTGGCCGTAGCCTCCGCCGCGCGGGAGGTGGCTTTGAGCGCTCAGCTGGGAGAGTCCAATCCGAACGGCCGGCAGGCCGGCCCCGGGCGCAGGGCGAGCGCAGAGGACGCCCCTTGTGCCTGCTTCGGAGAGCTGGGCCTCACCGGAGAGTTGCGCTGGGTGGGTCATCCCGAGCGCCGCCTGGCCGAGGCCACGAGGCACGGTCTCGCGGGGATCGTTGCGCCTGTCGGTAGCGGCCGAGAGGCGCGCGAGGCGCCCACGTTGAGGCACGCCCTCGCGCTTGTGCTTCCAGCTGGTAGAAACCGGCCAGCTTCGCTGGCCGCATAGCGAGGGGCGCGATAAAAAAAAGCTAAATGCCGTAGAATGGCTAGTCGTGGCCTCACGATCCGGCGAAGAATTCGACACGGACGCGCGACCAGAGCCCGGCTTGGTAAGAGCCCTTGAGATGGTCGCTCCCGGCACAGCCTTGCGGGAGGGAATCGAGAGCATCCTTCATGCCCGCACGGGTGGATTGATAGTGATTGGCGACCCCGAAGAGCTCAGCTTCCTGTTCTCGGGTGGCATCAAGCTCGAAATCGACTACACCCCCGCCTTCCTCTACCAGGTGGCGAAGATGGACGGGGCGATCATCCTCAACACCAACGCCACCAAGATCGCGATGGCCAACGTCCAGCTGATGCCGGACCCGACGATCCTCTCGCACGAGACCGGCACCCGCCATCGCACCGCCGAGCGCGTCTCCAAGCAGACTGACGCACTCGTGATCGCGGTCTCTCAGCGTCGCGAGGTCGTGTCCTTGTACGTGGACGGGATCAAGTACATCCTCGAAGACATCACGGTCGTGCTCTCCAAGGCCAACCAGGCCTTGGCCACGCTCGACAAGTACCGTCAGCGCCTGGACCAGGTCTCCACGCGGCTCACCGCGTTGGAGTTCGAGGGAGGCGTGACCCTGCACGACGTGCTCAGCGTCTTGCAGCGTTCTGAGCTGGTGAGGAGGATGGCGGTCGAGATCGAGCGCTACATCGTCGAGCTCGGCAGCGAGGGTCGCCTGATCGAGATGCAGCTGGAGGAGACGATCCTCGGTACCACCGCCGAGAAGTCGGCCTTGGTGCAGGATTACCTGGCCGACCACTCCGACGAGGCGTTCGCCTCCGCCCTCGATCAGATTGGGCGTCTTGCCCATCAAGACCTGCTCGACTTCGGTCGTCTCGCCGAGCTGCTCGGCTACGACCGCAAGCTCAACACGCTCGACTACCCCGTCTCTCCGCGCGGGCACCGTATCTTGGGGCGCATCCCGCGCCTGCCCAAGCTGGTGGTGACGCAGATCGTGAACGAGTTCGGCGGCCTCGACGAGCTCCTGGCGGCGACCGACGCCGAGCTCGAGACGGTCGAGGGCGTGGGGGAGATCAGGGCCAAGGACATCCGCGAGGGCCTGCGCCGCCTTCAGGAGATCAACCTCGTGGACCGCTACCTGCAGACTTGATTTGACACACAGCCGGTCCCGAGCCGGCGCTACATGGCCGGTCCCATTACCGGCGCGACGAAGGAGGACACCATCCCCGCAACAATCGAAGACGCAACATCGTTCATCGAGGAGCTCGAGGCCACCCGCGAGATCGAGTGCATCGAGTTCGAGC
>DATMPT010000241.1:0-9225 GCA_035567355.1 Solirubrobacteraceae bacterium | reverse complement strand
CAGGAGCCCACATTGCTCCGGAATGCCTTGAGCAAGGTATTTGGCGTGGAGCTGTTGGGCGTCACCTGCAGCTTGGTATAGGAGGCGCGTCCTTTGCAGATCGCGATGCCGCTCAGCCTGACGAGCACCGGCGCATCGTAGAAGATCGCATCGGTACAGGGGCCGAGTTCTGGTGTACAGAACTGAAAGGTATAGGTCCCCTGGCCACTTGCCATTGGCTGATTCCAATGCGTCCAGGTGAGACCGTGTACCGAGACGTGATGGTAGTCCCCACCCTGTTTAACCACTATCAGCGCGGGTTGATAGTGGCCCTCGACATAGACGGCCCGCGACGCCAGCGCAGCCGGGCACGCGACGGCGAGAACCATTGCCATTGTCAAAAGTCCGCCAAACACGCGCTTGGCGGACTTCGTGTGGCGGCTGCGCCGTCTCATGCCGTTCTCCCACATCTCATTCAGCTCAAAAGCACCTTTGCCAGGCCAAGCAGCCTAGAGAAGGAGCACGAGAAGTCTTGTATCGGAGTTGTGAAGCCAGGATGTAAAGAATTAGCGGAAGGCGTGGTGGTGCGGCACGCGGACGCTAGGATCGCCGGCGTGGCCGCCATGCTTTCCCCGGATAGTCGGCTGGCGCGTGGACGCCGCCGGGCAGCACGCCCGCTGGCCGTGCTTCTCGGCACGGCGGTCGTGACGCTGGCGGGACTCCTCGGCTTGGGCATTGGCAGCGGATTGGGCATGGGCATGCAACTGGGTATGAACGGACAGGCCCCCGAACACGCAGGCACAGCCGCGGCGGGCGGGAGGCACAGACGCGCACACGCTAAACACGCCAAGCCCCGCCGAGCCTCCGCCTTGAAGATGATGTGGGGACCTGTGACGATGCCCAACGGCTCTTCGGCATTTCCGATCTATCACCGGCTCGGGGTGCAGGTCCTCGAGTTGCAGCTGAGCTGGGCCCGCACCGCCAGGGCACAGCCCACCAACCCCACCGATCCGGCCGACCCCGCCTACCGCTGGCCACAACAGCTCGAAGAAGCGGTCACCCAGGCATCCCAGTACGGCATTCAGCTGGCCGTGATGGTCAGGGAAACGCCGGAGTGGGCCAACGGCGGGCAAAGTACGTCCTGGACGCCCAACAACCCCGTGGACTACGCCAACTTCGTGCAGGCCGCCAGCCGCCGATATCCCACTGTTCACGACTGGATGATCTGGGGTGAGGTAACCAGAGAAGGCATCTTCGATCCAATGGCGAGCGGCTCTCCGGTGGGCCCGGAGCGCTATGCCGCCCTGCTCGACGCCGCCTATGGAGCACTGAAGTCCGTGAGCGCGTCCAACAAGGTGATCGGCGGAATGACGTTCACAACGGGAGTGCTCGGCGCGCCGGAATTCATCAAATGGATGCGACTGCCCGACGGGGCGCCCCCGCGGATGGATTACTTCGGCCACAATCCATATTCGACCCGTTATCCCGATCTTGCCGAGCAGCCCTACGCGCACGGCGTACGAGACATCAACGACATCGATACGCTCCACCGAGAACTCGAAATCGCCTATCGCGGTCACGGGGTAACCCCGAAGCTATGGCTGTCGGAGTTCGGGATCTCGAGCGGCGGTCCCAACCGCGCCTTCGAGTACTACGTCAGCACCGCCGTCCAGGCTCGCTGGGTGACAGCGGCCTTCAGGCTGGCGGACTCCGTCCCTTACGTGGCCGGCTTGGGGTGGTATGAGCTCCTTGACGAACCCGTGTCTGTTCAGAGCCGCATCACCGAGGGCCTGCTGAGCGCCGAAGGCACGCCCAAGCCCGCCTTCGCAGCCTACGCCAGCGTCCCGCCCGCGCGCTGAGATCAGCGCTCGATGGGATAGCTTGCTACCAGCACGAGCAATCGAAACCTGTTCAAACACGCCCGCCTCGTAGCGGACCCACCGCGATCACGCCTGGTTCGCGGACTGCGAACGTGTTGCGGCTATAGAGGGTGCATGACCGTAAGCCTGCGCATCAAGCCGATGCGCCCGGTCTACAGGCGCCTGGTCTACAGGGCCAGCTCCATCTCGCGTGCGCTGGGCAGGGCATTGATCCAGTCGAGCTCGGCCCTGAGGCCCTCTTCGAGCCGGACGCGCGGCTCGAACGCCAGATCCCGCCGTGCGCGAGTGGTGTCGGCGCCCGTGTCGCGTACATCCCCGTGCTCCCAGGCGACGTTCCTGATGTCAAGCGTGCGATCGGCGAGCTCGGCGATCGTGTCCAATACTTCGCGCACGCTTGTACGCAACCCTCCCCCAACGTTGTATGTTTGACCCAGCTCGACCGTGGACAGCGTGCCGGCGGCCAGCGTGGCGGCTGTGATGTCATCGACGTAGGTGAAGTCACGGGTCTGCGAGCCGTCGCCGTACACGGTGATGGGCGCACCCATGAGCGCGGCACGACAAAAGATGTTAAAAGCCATGTCCGGCCGCTGGCGTGGGCCAAATGCTGTGAAATAGCGCAGGCTCACAGTGTGCAGACCGTGGTTCTCGAAGTACAGATGACACAGATGCTCAGCCCCCAGCTTGGTAACTCCATAAGGTGAAAGCGGGCGCGGAGTTACATCCTCGCGGGTCGGGAGACTCTCGACCTGGCCGTAGACAGAGGAGGAGGACGCATAGACCATCCGCGTCTGCGGCGAAGATCTCAGGGCCTCCAGGAGGCACTGGGTGGCGATCAGGTTGTTCTGGGCATAGCGTTGGAAACGATTGCCCCAACTCGAGCGGACACCTGGCTCGGCGGCAAGATGGTAGACCGTGTCGCAATTGCTCACAACCGCCGCCAGGTTGCCTTGGGAAAGATCGAAGGTCAGGAGCTCAAAGCTGTTCCAGTCCCGCGCTCGAGCGAGGTTGCCTTCCTTCTGCGCCCGTCCATAGTTGTCGTTGAAGCAGTCGACGCCCACGACGGAGTGTCCTGCCTCTAGCAGCGTGTCTGTCAGGTGCGAGCCGATGAAACCCGCACAACCGGTTACAAGAGCACGCATGTTTACGTGCCTTTTCGCTCTCGGCTCGGCGAGTGAGCGTCGATCCCGTTGAGAGCTCGACCACCACGCATCCTGTTGAGATCGACCTTCACCGGCGGGAACGCTAGGGGACGAAGCAGGCGCTTTGTGTTATCAGCATGTGATGGTTAGACGCGCTCCTCCGCTTCACCCGTTTTTCACAAGTGGAGATTGAAGAGCGAGGACGATCCGCCCCCTGAGACCTACGCCCCCTTCTCAGCACTCGATGCGCATCGCCATGCTGCTGCACAAGTCGGTGGAGCACGACTCGCGCGTGCGCCGCGAGGCCGCCGCGCTCGCAAGGGCCGGCCACCGTGTGACGGTGCTCGAGTTGGCTGACTCTCCGGGCCGGTCGCTTGAAGGGTTTACGCGCGAATCGGTAATGCCGGCTGCCTGGATGCGCCGGCTGCCCTTCCACCTCTACCGTGTCGCCTTCCTGGCCGGGTTCGTGGTAGGCATTCTCAGGGTGAAGCCCGATGTCGTGCACGCTCATGACGCGGCGATGCTCTTGCCGGGCGCCATCGGCGCCCGGCTGACTGGCGCGCAACTGGTTTACGACTCCCACGAGCTGGCCACGAGCGTCCCCTACAGAGAGCGCTCTTGGGCCTGGTTCGTGGGTGCGATCGAGCGTCTGGTGGTGCCGCGCTGCGCGGCGATCATCACGGTGTCGGATGGCATCGCGGCACGGCTGCGCGAGCGATACCGCCTCTCCCATACACCGACGGTGGTGCGCAACGTGACGGCACTGCGGGTGCAGGGGCGTGGGAGGCTGCGAGAGCGGCTTGGGATCGGCCGAGACGTACCGCTCGTCCTGCACCAGGGGGCGCCGGCCCCGGCACGTGGGTGTGAGCTGCTCGTCGCCGCCGTGGCGGAACTGGCGGATGTGTGGCTTGCCTTCCTCGGCGACCCCGAGCCCGGCTATGAAACCACGCTGCGCGCGGCGATCGCGCGCAGCGGTGCGCGCGATCGGGTCAGGCTGCTACCAAGCGTCCCCCTGGGAGAGCTGCTCGCCCACACCGCCGAAGCCGACGCCGGCGTTACGCTGTTGCAGGACACGTGCGAGAACCACCGCCTGGCCTTGCCCAACAAGCTGTTCGAGTACATCTCCGCGGGCATCCCCGTCGTAGCCAGCGACCTGCCCGAGACCCGGGGGCTGATAGAGTGCTACGGCGTGGGCTGGTGTGCGGCTCCGGGCGACCTGGGCTCGCTCACGCGTGCGCTGAGCGCCGCCTTGGGCTCGCGTGAGGATCGCCGGCTGCACCAGCGCCTTGCCGAGGCCGCGCGGGAGCTGAGCTGGGCGCGCGAGCAGCGACGCCTGCTCGGGCTGTACTCCCAGCTAGCGCGGCGCTCACGGACGAGCGATGACCAGGCGGTGGCTGCGCAGAGCGGGGATTCGGGCAAGGGCGCCGTAGGCGCGACCGGCGCGCCGGGCCAACGGCGGAGCGAGCGTGATCGAGCGCACCGTCAGCTCGCTCCCCAAGGCGCCGCGCAGCTCGGAGAGCCCGATGAAACGGGTGTGGCGGTTGGGGGTCGGTACGCGGGGCTCCCAGATCGCGATGGCGCCGCCGCGCGCCAGGACGCGCCGGGCCTCACCGAGGGCGGCGCGGACATCCTCGCGCGAGCGCATAGCCGATATGACGGTGAAAAGCATCACCAAAGAGCACCCGGCGGCCGCTGGCGGGAGCATCCGTATGTCGCCTTCGATTACGCGCGCGCCGGGGACGCGCAGGCGGGCGGCGAGCACCCGCTCGGCGAGCAGGTCGACCCCGAGCAGCCTCTCCGCGGGTACGCCGTGGCGGCACATGCGCGCCAGCCACCAGCCCGTGCCACAGCCCGCGTCGAGCAGCATTCCCTCGCCCTCGAGCACCTGTGGCACCAACTCCAAGAGAGCGCGCATCGCCTCCTCGCGCATGCGGACATTGCCGGCGTTCTCAGCGCTCCAGGCCAGGCGCTTGCGGGGGTCGCCTCGATAGCCGGCGTACACCCGCTCCACCCGCTCGAGCTCTCCAGTGTCCTCGCCCCGCTCGGGCGGGGCGCCGTCAGCCTCCATCGCCACTCAATCCGGTCTCTCGACTAGGCAAGCGCTCATCGCCGACCATTACAGCCCACCTGTGCACGTCCTGCTGCTCACTCACTACTACCCGCCGGAGCTCGGCGCCGCGCCGGCGCGCATCGCCGCGCTCGCGCACGGCCTGGCCGGACGGGGCCTCGAGGTGAGCGTGCATACCGGCTTTCCCAATTATCCGACAGGCACGATCGAGGCTCCCTACCGCAACCGGCTGCTCACCGTCGAGCAGGACGGCCCGGTGAGGGTGTTGCGCAGCGTCGTCTACCCGACACCGAACCGCGGCTTTGCGCGCCGCCTGGCCAACCACACGGTGTTTGCTGCCGGTGCGCTGGCCACCTGCGCCGCCGCGGGTCCGGTCGATGTGGTGATAGCCGAGACGCCGCCGCTGTTCACGGCCGCCGCCGGCGTGGCGTATTCGCGCTTGAAGGGCGCCAAGCTGGCGCTCAACGTGTCGGACCTGTGGCCCGAGAGCGCGATCGAGCTTGGCGCCCTGAGCGAGGGACGTGCCGCCATGGGCGCCGATGCCCTGGCCCGCGCGTGCTACCGGCGCGCAAGCCTGATCGCAGCTCCCACCCGGGGCATCGTCGAGAGCCTCGGCGGCCGCGAGGAGGCACGCGGCAAGGTCGTGCGCGTGGCGCCGGCGGTGGACTTGGAGCGCTTCGCCGCCATCCCCGAGCGCCCACCACGCGAGGATGGCCCAATTCGGGTGCTCTATGCGGGAACGCTCGGGATCGCACAGGGCGTGGCGGTGCTGGTCGAGGCCGCTGCACTCGCCGGGCCCGGGATCGTCGAGCTGGCGATCGCGGGCGAGGGTCCAGACGGCGCCGCCCTGCGGGCACAGGCCCGGGGCCTTGCGAACGTCGACGTGCTCGGGTCCGTGCCCGCGGATCGGATCCCCGCCCTCTATGCGGACGCCGACGCGGGGGTGGTGCCACTGCGGGACCTTCCCATCTTCAGGGGAGCACTGCCGACGAAGCTGTTCGAGGCGCTCGCCGCGGGTAGGCCCGTCATCGTGGCGGCACACGGAGAGGCGGCCGAGCTCGTGCGAGAGACCGCGGCCGGACTGGCCATCAAACCGGCAGACGCCCAGGCGCTCGCCGAGGCATTTCGTTGTCTGCGCGCCGACCCCCGAGCGGCCGTGGAGATGGGCAGGCGCGGACGTGCTTGTGCACAGAGGTTCGATCGGGAGACCGCCGTGGGGCTGTGGAGCGAGCTGATCGAAGCTCTGGATTAACCGCTCGAGTATCTGCCACCGGAGCGCGCGAGCTGCTGGAGCCCCACGTCAAGCGGGTCGAGAGCCAGGGCACGACGGTAGTAGACGCGCGCCTGGGCGAAGTTGTGCCGCCGTGCCTCGAAATCCCCGAGCAGCCCCAGTGAGACGAGGCTGGCGGGTTCCAGCCGCAGGGCATCCTCGAGCTGTCCCTGAGCGGCGAGGCGATTGCCCATGCTCTCCAAGGCCGATGCCTCCAGATAGTGGGGATCGCTCGACCACGGGTCAAACGTCGAGGCGGTCCGCGCGTCGGCGAGCTGGGTGGCCGACGAATGGCCGGCCTCCTCGCGGGCGCGGCGGATGTAGAAGTCCGACATGTACAGACTGAGGACAAGCGCGACCGCGACCAGCAGCGCCACCCCAGCCGCCGTGCGCGCCCACAGCTTGCCCGCGCTGCTCGGCGACGTGTCCGTGGTGGGTGACTGGGCACTACGCGACAGGAGCGCCGCGGCGACCGCCAGGCATAGCCCGCCAAGCGCGGTAAGTCCGGGGATGCGCCACATCCAGTCAACCAGGGACTGCCCGATGAAAGTGGCGCCGGCGGCCATCAGCCCACCGGCGGGACGGCGCACGTCGGGTGGCGCGATGCGCCACCAGTGCCAGAGCGAGCCGACGAAGCCAGCCAGGATCGCCGCAAACAGCGCCAGCCCTACCACGCCGAGCTCGGCTCCGAGCTGGAACAGGAGCCCATGTGGATCGTCGAGGTTGCGGTTGGTGCGCCGCTCGAGGTAGTAGCCGAACTGGTAGGAGCCCTCCCCCACGCCGCCGAGGGGATTGGCGCGCAGCTCGGAGGCCGCGATGCGCCACAGGTCATAGCGCTGGCCGCCGGCCGAGGTGTAGCGGGTCGCGGATGTGCTTGTGGTCTGCAGGCTCTTGAATTCGCTCCACTCCTCGCGCAGCTTGTGGACGGGGTCACCGTGCACCGCCGCCAAGCCACCGACCAAGCCGGCCACCACCACCGCCGCCAGGCCGAGGCGAGCAAGCGTGCGCACCACATCCACCGCGGGGCTCGAGGTGCGCAGGCCCGCGTCGAATACCGCCAAGAGGAAGCCCACGACGACGCTCGAGCAAACCAGGGTCACGAGCGCATGGGCCGCCGTGAGAATGTCGCCGGCGCTAACCGAGCCCTCGCCGCCGGCGAAGGCGTGGTAGGGGGTGAGCAGCCACGAGGAGGCGCCGGCCAAGAGCAGCAGGCCGAGCAGGGCGAGCCAGGCGCGGCGAACGCGGTCTGGACCCAGGGCGAACACGACCAAGGCGCCGCAGCCCAGACCCAGGAGGACCCCCCGCGACTGGGTCAGAAAGGCAAGCCCCAGCATCAGCTCCGCCAAGCCGAAGCAGGTCGCGCGCAATGCGCGAGACCTGCCACGCGCGGCGGCCACCACCACCAAGGGCCAGTAGGCAAGGCAGAAGAGCAGGGCGGTGGCGTTGCGGTATTCGACCGGCCCGTTGAGCCTGCCCGCGAGGAAGATGGAGGGCCCGTCGACCAGCATCCGGCCGAGCGTGTAAAGCGCGATCAAGGCGATCCCGCCGGTCACACCGCGACCGGCCACGCGCAGGGCGCGCACGTCTCCGATCGCGACCAGGGGCACGGTGACAATCGCCGCGTACAGCGTCTGGCGGCCGGCCCCTTCGAGCGCAGCGGCTGGCGAGGCCGCCCAGGCGGCCGACAGCGCGGCCCAGCCGGCCAGGCCCCAGGCACCGCCGAGCGCCAGTGCCAGCCAGCGGTCGGGCAAGGGCCACGCGCCGCGACGCACGATCAGGGTGAGCAGCATGACCAGGACGAACAGGGTCGGCGGCGCCCACTGGCGTACGCTGAAGGCCCCCGCGTAGGCGGTGGCGAGCACGAGCAGGGCAAGCACGAGCACCGTGGGCGCCACGACAAACCAGATCGATCCCTCGCGATCGCCTTCCCGGGGCAGCGAGGGGGCGTGAAAGCCTCTTCCAAAAAGCAACGAGTTCGCCACATCGGCGCTGCTCGGCTGATCTACATTCGTGGCCATGAGAGTCGCTCTTGTGGGCAGTGCTTTGGTCTTTGCGTTGACGGCCGGCGCGCAGACGGCGGCGGCCGAAGGCAATGGGGTGCTCCAGCGGACCGACCCGAAAGCGGGCAGTCCGGCGGGGGTCATCTACCAGATACCCCTGGATAGTGGCCGACGCGATGCGGCTCCGGTGTTACCTGTTGGTAGCCAAGGCAAAGGCCCGGGCGCGGGTGCGGCTGGCGGTGGATCTGGCCCGGGAGGCGGCTCTGGCGGCGGCTCGGCTCCCAGCGCTCAGCCGGCGAGCGCGTCCGGCGGGGGCGCGGGCGGCGCGTCGGGCGGGAGCGCGTCCGGTGGCACCCCGAGCAGGGCCCAGGCCGCCGCCGAAGGCGGGGGCACCCCCAGCAACCCATCTTCGATCCATTCCGAGAACGGCTTCGGCTCCTCCTCGCAGGTTCCGGGACTGAGCAAGGCAGCCCTGCGCACGGGAGCGGGCGTCGCTGCCGCGAGCACCGCTGGCTCCACCCTGCCCACGTATCTTCTGATCGCGCTCGTGGCCGCCGCGGCGGTCGTGGCGGGGGTGCTGTCCGCCAAGTCCAGGCGCCGCCGCCGCGAGGGTGAAGGGGAGCACCCGGCACGTCCCTGAGAAGCCGATGGGCAGAAGGAGCGCGGAGACGATGGCGGCCAACCCACAGGTGAGCGCATTGCTGCTCGTGCGCAATTCGGTCGATCACGACGCGCGCGTGCTGCGCGCGGCCCGGGTGGCCGGCCGCGAGCTCGACGGGTCACCCTTGGTGGTCGGTGTCGCGACTGCTCCCGGCTGCGCCGGCGCGACGATGATGGATGGGATTGGGGTCGTTCGGTTCGAGACTCGGCCGCCTGCCCTTGCGCGGAT
>DATMPT010000240.1:0-5261 GCA_035567355.1 Solirubrobacteraceae bacterium | reverse complement strand
ACTTGCGCGGAGCCACGATGGTGGTGCACGACTGGGGCGGTCCGATCGGTTTGCGGCTCGCGGTCGAGCACGCCGAGCGCTTCGAGCGGCTCGTGATTCTCGATACGGGCCTGTTCACAGGCCATCAAAAGATGACCGACGCGTGGACGGCGTTCAGGGACTTCGTCGAGCGCACCGAGGACCTGCCGGTCGGCATGCTCGTGCGCGGCGCCTGCAAGAGCGATCCGGGTGACGAGGTGGTCGCCGCCTATGAAGCGCCCTATCCGAGCGTCGCATCCAAGGCCGGGGCAAGGGCCTTCCCACTGATGATCCCGCGCGAGCCCGACGGGCCCGGCGCCGCCGCAGGCCAGAAGGTGCTCGACGCGCTCAGGGACGACAAGCGCCCGACCTTGATGCTGTGGGCCGACTCAGACCCGGTGCTGCCGCTCACGACCGGCGAGCGCTTCGCCGAGGCGATCGGCCGCGAGAGCCCGTGCGTGATCGAAAACGCGTCCCACTTCCTACAGGAGGACGCCGGTCCGGAGATCGGGCGCCAGATCGCGGAGTGGCTGACTGCCGGCTGATTGCGCCTCGTAGTGGCCCTACGCGCGCGCGTAGGCACCCCATTTGCGATTCTTCCCCAGCCATCCGCCTCGCGCGCAGCCTCGCAGAGACACGACGTGCCCGCCTCAGCTACCTCCGCCGGTGAGCTGAGGCTTATCTGGGGCCGGCGCCAAGGCCGGCTCGGACCGGGACGCCCGCAGTTCGTACCCCCGCCGCGCGCTCGCGTCCGCGCCCGCCAAGACCTGGTCGGCCTTCAAGGCCCGCGCCATGCCCTCCGAGAGCCTGCGCGGCAGGAGCACCCCAAGGGTGCTTGTGCGCTTGGCCGACTTGGGCACCCACACTTCTACGCGACCGGTCTGCAATGCCTCGACGATCGCGCCGGCCACTTCGGCCGGCTGCAGGACCTTCATCCCTCGCGCCTCCCCCAGGCCACCACCCAGTTCGGTGTTGACGACGAAAGGCATCACGTAGCTCAGGTCCACGTGCGCCTTCATCAGGCGCAGCTCACCACGGACGGCCTCGCTGAGGCCGACGACGGCGTGCTTGGTCGCAGAATAGGTGGCTCCGCCCGGGGCTCCGAACTTACCGGCCTGGGAGGAGATGTTGACGATGTGGCCGCGGTCTCTCGGCACCATCCGCTCCAGGGCAAGCTTCATGCCGAGGATGACGCCGTGCAGGTTGATGTCGATCATGCGCCGTGCCGTCAGATCGTCCTCGTCGACGAAGCGCCCGAGCGGCATGATGCCGGCGTTGTTGACGAGCACGTCGACCGGCCCGAGCTGCTCTTCGCTGCGGTCGAGAAAGGCCCTGAAGGAGACGCGATCGGTCACGTCGAGTGGCAAGGCCACCGCGCTTGGGCCGAGCTCGGCTGCGGTCTCTTGGGCGGCGGCCAGGTCAACGTCGCCGATCGCGACCTTCATTCCCTGGCGCAGCAGCGCCTGGGCGGTCGCCTTGCCGATCCCACGCGCCGCTCCGGTGATCGCCGCCGTCTGCCCGGCGAGGATGCGGGGCTGCCTGGCCATATCTCTCCTCCTCAAAATTGGTTGCCCGGCCAAAGCTAGCGCTCCTCGCCGCGTCGCGCGCGGCGGTCACGGAGGAGATATGGGACTGAGATGGGGTCACCGCACCTTCGCGGTCCCGTCAGGGTTTATACGTGCAGGTCATCTCGTTAGGCCTACGGATGGCCCCGGAGAGGGGACCGGACCCGGGTGATCCACGGCTTCGCCCGGGTCCGCGTATCGCTCCCTGCCTTACGCACAGGGGGCCGGGCGGTTGGGGGACCGCCCGGCGCGCGCCGGCGATTCTTCGCCCGATAGGCTTGTGGGGTGGCGTCGTTTCTGTTTCACGACCAACGCATCGCCTTCACCGAGTACGGCGCAGGCCTGGCGGCCTTGACCGAGGAGGGGACGCGCGGCAAGACGGCGCGGCGTACCGCCACCGCCGAGCGCCCGCTGATCCTCGTGCACGGGCTGCTGCTCTCGCAGAAGATGCACCGCCCACTTGCCGAAGACCTCGCCGCGAAGGGCAACAGAGTCATCACCGTCGATCTGCTCGGTCACGGCGAATCGGACAGGCCACGCGACATGTGGCGCTACTCGATGCATTCCTTTGGCGAGCAGCTGATCGCCTTGATGGACCACTTGGAGATCCCGGAGGCGGTGATCATGGGCACCTCGCTCGGCGCCAATGCGGCGCTTCAAGTCGCCGCCACCGCGCCGGAGCGCCTGCGCGCGATGGTCGTCGAGATGCCTGTGCTCGACAACGGCCTCCTAGCGTCGGCGCTCACGTTCACGCCGATCCTCGTGGCGCTCACATTCGGCGAGCCAGTGATGAAGCGCGTCGCCTCGCTCGCCAAGGTGGTCCCGCGACGCCTACTGCCCTACTACGGCAACGTGGTGCTCGACACCGTGCGCCAAGACCCCGGGCCAGGCGGGGCGCTGCTGCAGGGACTCTTCTTCGGACGGATCGCGCCCCACCGTCTCGAACGGCGCGAGCTCAACACGCCGGCGCTCGTGCTCGGCCACCGGCGCGACCCGGTGCACCCGTTCTCCGACGCGGGCATGCTCGCCGAAGAGCTGCCCAACGCGCGCCTGATCGAAGCCGACTCGCTCGTGGAGCTGCGCTTGCGCCCCGAGCGCCTCACCGAGGAGATCGCGGGATTCCTAGATGAGGTGTGGACGCCCAAGCCACGCCGCCGCAAGACGACCCGCTCGGCCTAGACTCACGCTCCTCCCGCGCCCCGCCCGTCCTCCAGGAGCTTCTTACCGGGAGCTACTTCGACGGAAACAGTTCGAATTCGTTTATCGCCACCGCGCCTGGGTTGGCGGCGGTCGACGAGGCCGGCGCCTTGGCTAGCCAGAGCACGATGTAGCGGAAGCCCTTGCCTTCGGTTCTCAACTTGAGCGCGGTGCTTTTCTTCTTGAGCACTTTCAACCCGACCAGCCGCTTCCAGCCGGGGTCGGAGATCGAGGCGGGTGGGGTCTTGCCGAGCGCTCCATAGACTTCCACGTTGACGGTGGTGGTTGTCGTCTTGACCGTCACGCTGCCGAGCTTCTGGGGACTCTTGAGGTCGAGTATCAAGCCCTCCGCCATCTTTGGCGCCACGGCGGCTTGAACCTGGGCGGTCCAGGCGGTCTTCTCTTCGCCGTCGATCGCGAGGCTCGGGTCGCCGAACAGGGTGGCCGGGTAGGCGTAAGGGTTGTAGACGCTGGCCGCGTTGGTATCGAGCAGGATCGGGCTGGGCGCTTCGGATTCGCTGCCCGTCTTCGTTCCCGAGCCGGACCCTTCTTTCGAGCTTTCCGGCGATTCGCCTGTCGTTTTCGTAGGCGTGGTCGCGGTGCTCGTCGTTTTCGTGGTCGTTGTTTTCGTTTCAGGCGGGAACAGGGCGTTGTTGGCTTCGTTGTTGGCGCCGCTCGTCGATTTGGGCGTGGGGGTCTGCAAGGGGATCTTCGGCGGCGCGGCGGCTTTGACGGTCGTCGGCGTACCCGGTGGCGGCGTTGCTCCGGGTGTCGTGGCCCCCGGTGTGGTGAGTGTGGCCGTCGGGGTGGAGGTCGTGCCGGCACCGCTCACGGCGACGACGGCGACCTTCGGCTTGGGCTTTGCCTTGTTGAGGGCCGCGTAAGCAGCCACCGAGGCACCGATCGCCAGTAGGGCGGTCGCGCCGAGGATCGCGACCCCTGTGCGCCAGCCAGGGCCGCCGCTCAGGCTGCCGGGCCTACCCGTGCCGCACTGCAGGCACCAATCCTGGCCCTCCTGCAGAGGCAAACCGCATTTGGAGCACTCGCTCATCGATGGCCATTCTGACACCTCGGAGGGGGACAACCCCCCGGCAGGATGTCTTTGCCCGTCGGCTTCATCTCGGGATCCAGTTCGAGCTGCCAGTAGTAGCGAGTGAAGGTGACGTCGCGGCGGTACTCGCCGACGTGCGGCGAGATCGACTCGCCAGTGGCCATGCGCACGATCAACTCCGGATAGGAGCGCCCCGACAAGGCGGCCAAAGCCGGAGCCGGGAAGGCTCCGCCGAAGCGTGTGTTGACGTCGGTGATGCGGATGCCCAAATTGGGATCGCGAAACACCTGGATCGTGGCGGGCCCACGAACCCGCAATGCCTCCATCGCCTTGCGCCCAAGTTCGACGAGCTCGGGATCCTCGAGCACAGTCCCCTTGATCGACTCGCCGCCGCGCGACTCGAGCATCGTGCGCGGAATCGCGTTCAGGCAACGCCCGTCCAGGTCGCCGAGGCAGTCGATCGACAGCTCGGGACCGCCCATCGCGCGCTGGACCATCGTCGGCTCGGGCACATACTCCACAAAGAAGCGCGCCTGGGCAGGATCGTGGGCGAGATGGATGGATCGCGCCCCGGAGCCCTGGCGCGGCTTGACCATCACCGGGTAGTCGATCGCGTCGAGGCCGGTATCGGGAAGCACCGTGGGCGGCGAGGGCAGGCCAAGCCGCTCCAAGAGCAGGTGGGCCTCGTACTTGTCGTAGGTCGCATGGGCCACCTCGAAGGAGGGCACCAAGGCGGGCAGCGAGCCATCCTCACGTGCGCGGGCGAGCGTCTCGATGTCGAGGTCGGTGAGCGGCAGGACAGCCCCCACTTCGTATCGCTCACACAGGCGCACCAGCTCGGGCACGTAAGCGGGGTCTTCGATCGGCGGAGCACTGGCCCTAACCTGGGCCGCATACTGGGCGGGAGCAAGCGGGCTGGGATCGACCGCCACCACCGTAGTGAGCGCCGCGAAGCTAGAGACGATGTCATAGCGCTTGCCGACGCCCGTCAGCATGATCGCGGTGGCGTCCTGGTCGCGACCCGAACGTGCCGCGGAGCGGGACTCCGTCCCGTGGAGCTCATCCATCTCCCTCCCCCTCCCATCCTCCGGTCTGTCCCTTGTAGAGACCTGAGCCGCCGAAGACCATCGTCACGGTGCGGCCCAGGATATGTAGGTCGAGGGCCAAGGAGCGGTGCTCGATGTAGTAGAGGTCGAGCTCGATCCGCTCGCTCCAAGGCAGAGAGGCGCGTCCGTTTACCTGCGCCCAGCCGGTGATGCCAGGCCTGACCGCAAGCCGGCCGCGCTGGCGCTCGGTGTACTGGGCCACCTGGACCGGGATCGTGGGACGGGGACCGATGAAGGACATGTCGCCACGCACGACATTCAAGAGGTTGGGCAGCTCGTCGAAGGAGGTCCTGCGCAGGAAAGCTCCCACGCGCGTGACGCGGG
>DATMPT010000239.1:0-5758 GCA_035567355.1 Solirubrobacteraceae bacterium | reverse complement strand
GCAAGAAGTCGATCGACGAGGTCATCGAAACCCTCGAGGCACGAGGATTGCACCTGCGCCAGGACTGAGGGAGAGTTCGCGCGCGCGGTCGGCGCTCTAGACTGACCATCGCGCGCGCACTCGCTCGGAGATATTGCCATGAGACACCAGAAGACCAGGAACAAGCTCAGCCGCGACTCGGCGCACCGCAAGTCCTTGCTCATGAATTTGACCAAGGAGGTCTTGGAGCACGAGCGGATCAAGACGAGCGAAGCCAAGGCCAAGGCCGTGAAGCCTGAGATCGAGAAATTGATCACATTGGCCAAGCGAGGCGACCTGCACGCTAGGCGTCAGGCCCTCTCAGCGCTCTCTCAGGACAAGTTCGCCGTGCACAAGCTGTTCACCGAGGTCGCCCCCCGCTACGCCGAGCGGCCAGGCGGGTACACGCGCATCCTCAAGCTCGGGCCGCGTCGCTCCGACGCGACCGAGATGGTCTACCTCGAGCTGGTCTAGCGCCGCCGAGTGGCGGATCGAGGTGGTGGCCTGAGCGCGCTGGCAGGCGTCGCGTGAGGGGCAGGTCAAGCAAGGCAATGCCCATAGGCCACAAGTACCCTGCAGGGCATAGATGGTCTCCAAGCTGACCTTGCAATACGACGGGAGCGAGTTCGCGGGCTGGGCCTGTCAAGCCGGCCAGCGCACCGTCCAAGGGGAGCTCGAGCGTGCTTTGCGCACGATCTTGGGCGACACCGATACGGAGGGCGGGCCGCTCACGCTCACCGTCGCCGGTCGTACCGATCGGGGTGCGCACGCGTGGGGGCAGGTCGCCAGCTACCGCCACGAGGCGCTCGACCCGCTGCGTCTGAACTCGTTGCTTCCCAACGACATGGCCGTGCTCGCCTGTGAGCCGGCCTCCGACTCGTTTGACGCAAGGCGAAGCGCGACAAGCAGGACGTACTGCTATCGCGTGCTCGCGCGGCGCACGCGGGACGTGTTCGAGCGTGGGCGTGCCCTATGGTGGCCGCGCCCGCTTGACCTCGACCTGCTGAAGCAGTGCGCGAAGCTGCTCCCCGGCAAGCACGATTTCACGGCATTCACACCCACCGAGACCGAGCACACGCGCTTCGAGCGCGAGGTCAGGAGCGCAGAATGGCGCGTAGCTGGAGGTCCGCTCGCTGCGCGGGCGCGTCAGCCGGGGGACGTGTTGGAATTGTGGATCGAGGCGGACACGTTCCTGCGGCATATGAACCGCGTGTTGGTCGGCACCATGCTCGAGGTAGCTGCCGGGCGGCGCGAGCTGGCTGAGTTCGCCGAGCTCTTGCGGGGCAGGCCGCGCGCGCACGCGGGGCCAACCGCTCCCGCGCACGGCTTGGCCTTGGTATCGGTGGCCTATCCCGAGAGTTGAGTCAACGATCCAGCCCATGGGCATCCATCCCATAGGCTGACTTGCGCGCGTGTGCACGCGCACGTAGGGCACCTCTTTCGAGCCACACAACACAGGGCAGGGGCCGCACCGAACCCTATGCTTGGGGTGTGCTCAACGTCTTGCTCACCAACGACGACGGGATCGAGGCCGAGGGCCTGCAGGCCCTGCGCAGGGCCTTGCTCGAAGTCGAGGGGGTGCGCCTGGTGACGATCGCCCCCGACGGCAACCGTTCGGCGATGGCTCGCTCGATCACCACACGCAGGCCCCTGTGGGTAGAGGAGGTGGGCTTCTCCGACGGGACGGTCGGCTACGCCACCGACGGCACGCCGGTGGATTGCGTCAGGCTCGCGCGGCTCGGTTTGGTCGACGATTTCGAGGCGGAGCTGGTGGTGGCGGGGATCAACCATGGCGCCAACCTCGGCGACGACATCACCTACTCGGGCACCGTCGCGGCAGCCTTGGAGGGCGTGGTGCTCGGGTTGCCGGCAATCGCCGTGTCGCAGCAGTCGCGCGCGCGGGCGCTCGACTTTCGCTACGACGGCGGCTTCGACTTCGAGGTCGCGGCTAGTTTCGTGGCGCGCTTGGTCGAGCGCATCGAGGATGTTCCGGTCCCCGAAGGGACCTTGCTCAATGTGAACGTGCCGGCCGGCGAGCCCGAGGGGGTGGAGGTGACGAGGCTCGGTAAGCGCATATATCGCGACGAGCTGAAGCTGGCACCCAACGAGGAGGGCTCACAGACGCGCCGGCGCTACTGGATATATGGGGCCGACCCGGGCTTCCACGACGAGCCGGGCACCGATCTCGCGGCGGTCGCGGAGGGGCGCATCGCGGTCACGCCGATCCACTTCGATCTGACCCACCGCGGCGGCCTGGAGGTCCTGCGGGAGTTCGACCTGCAGGCACTGCTCGTGCCCGCCCTCGACGGCGGGAGCGCGTGAGCGGGGCCGCGAAGAAGCGAGGGTCTTCGGGGGCCGAGCCGGAGGCGCAAGCCGGATCGAAGGCCACCGCGCAGGGCGGGCTGGAGGCGGATGCGGCAAAGCCACCGGCCGCGGCCCTCGCGCGCGCCGCCGAGCTGCGCAAACAGCTCGAGTATCACGGTCGCCGTTACTACGTGCTCGACGATCCCGAGATCTCAGACGACGCGTATGACGCGCTCCTGGACGAGCTGCGCGCCCTGGAGGCCGAGCACCCCACGTTGCAGACGCCCGACTCGCCCACGCAGAGGATCGGGGGCGAGCCGGTGGGCAAGCTCGAGAAGGTGCAGCATCTGGAGCCGATGCTCTCGCTCGGCAACGTGCGCTCCGAGCAGGAGCTGAGGGCGTGGGTGGAGCGCATGAAGTCCCACCTCGGCCGCGAAGGGATCGTGCGTAGGAGATTCGAGTACGTGGTCGAGCCGAAGGTGGACGGCTTGGCGGTGAGCCTGCTCTACCGCGACGGGGTCCTCGAGCGCGGCGCTACGCGCGGCAATGGGGAGGTGGGGGAGGACGTGACCCACAACCTGCGCACAATCGGCTCGATCCCCCTGCACATCGAGGACGCGCCGCCGCTGTTGGAGGTGCGCGGCGAGGTGTACATGTCCCTGGCGGACTTCGCCGCGGTCAACGAGCGCCGTGCCGAAAACAAGCTGTCCACGTTCATGAACCCGCGCAACTCGGCCGCCGGGGGGGTGCGCCAGCTCGACCCCTCCCTGATGGCGGAAAGACCGTTGTCGATGTGGGCCTACCAGGTGGGAGTCGCCCCCGAGCTCTCCTTCGCAACCCACTGGCAGGCCTTGGAGTGGCTGAAGGAGCACGGCTTTCGCGTCAACAGGGACATCAAGCGCCTGGGCAGCGAGGAGGAGGTGATCGCCCAGTGTCTGCA
The DNA here is from genome assembly GCA_035567355.1 of Solirubrobacteraceae bacterium. Taxonomy (GTDB): domain Bacteria; phylum Actinomycetota; class Thermoleophilia; order Solirubrobacterales; family Solirubrobacteraceae; genus Palsa-744. The sequence goes on along the minus strand of DATMPT010000239.1, from coordinate 2,496 downwards.
CTGGCAGGAGCGCCGCGGCGATCTCGACTTCGAGATCGACGGCGTCGTGATCAAGGTCTCCGACCTCCAGTTGCAGCGCAGGCTCGGCTCGGTCGGCAGGGACCCGCGCTGGGCGATGGCCTGGAAGTTCCCGCCCACGACCGCGGTCACGAGGCTGCACAAGGCGATGTGGAACGTGGGCAAGTTCGGCGACCTGCGCCCCTACGCGGTCCTCGAGCCGGTGGCGGTGGGTGGCGTGACGATCAAGCTGGCGACCTTGCACAACGAGGAGGACATCGTGCGTAAGGACATCAGGGCCGGCGAGGACGTGATCGTCCTGAGGGCGGGCGATGTGATCCCGCAGGTCGTCTCCCCGGCACCGCACGTGGTCGAGCACAAGCGGCGCCCTCCCGTGACGCGCCCGCCGGAGCGCTGTCCGTTCTGCGACACCCCCACGATCAAGCCCAAGGACTCGGTCTTCACGGTGTGCCCCAACCGAGACTGCCCCGAGCGGGCGTGGCAGCTGCTCAAGCACTTCGTGGGACGCGCCGCGATGGACATCGAGGGGCTGGGGGAGAAGCAGGTGGCCCTGCTGCAGGAGCGTGGACTGGTGAAGACCGCTGCCGACTACTACCGTTTGGGCGAGCATCGCCAGGAGTTGCTCGGCCTCGAGGGCTTCGGCGAGCTGTCGGTCAATAACCTGCTCGCCGCGATCGAGTCCTCCAAGCAGCGTCCCTTCGCGCGCGTCCTGTTTGCCCTGGGGATCGAGGAGGTGGGCGAGGTCACCGGGCGCAACCTGGCGATGCGCTTCCGCAACGTCGTGGCGCTCCTCGACGCGACCCCCGAGGAGATAGCTGAGACGCCGGGGATCGGCGAGAAGATGAGCGCCTCGATCCACGCGCAATTGCACGACGAGCGCATGCTTGCCTTGATCTCAGACCTGCGGGAGATCGGCCTGCGCTTCGCCGAAGCCGGCCCGGCCCCGGCGAGCGGTCCCTTGGCGGGCAAGACCGTCGTGCTCACGGGCACACTGCCGACGCTCTCGCGCGAGCAGGCCACCGAGCGCATCCAGGCGGCCGGCGGGCGCGTGACCAGCGCGGTCTCGAAGAAGACCCACTACGTGGTCGCGGGCGAAGGCCCGGGCTCCAAGCTGGAGAAGGCCGAACGCTTGCGGGTGCGTGTGTTGGACGAGCGCGGGCTGCTTGATCTGTTGGGGGACGGTTAGAGGAGGCGTGTATTTTGGGATCGTTGTTCGTTCCCTTGGGGTACCCCGCCGGTGCACATCACCGGGTCAGTAGCGGGCCAGGGCGATCGTCATGTTGTCTTGGATCGTGTGCGCCTCATACGTTTCGATGCCATCGGTGAAGAAGGCAAACGCGAGGATGTCGCCGCCCTGGCTTTCGCAGTAGCCGGCCAGGTTGGATACGCCGTTCAAGGTCCCCGTCTTGGCTTGGCAGCGCCCCGAGGCGGGCGTATGGCGCATCCGCTCAGACAGCGTGCCCGTATGGCCGGCCACGGCCAGGGCTTTGTGCAAAGTCGTGCCCAACGGTGTCGGAGCGAGCTTGGTGAGCAGCGCCACGACCTGCTCAGGCGTTGTGCGGTCGAAGTGCGACAGCCCCGAGCCGTCGAGCAGGTGGGGGTGCAGGCCGAAGTCCTTGGCGATTGTGGCGCGCACCACCTTGGCCCCCGCCGTAGTAGTGCCGGCGCCGCCGAAGCGCGCGCCGATGTCCTTGATCAACGTCTCGGCGAAGAAATTGTCTGACGGTGCCAGTGTCAGGCCGAGCAGGGTCGCCAGGTTGGGCGAGCCCTCGCTCGCTACGATCGTCGCACCGGGTGGCGCCACGGCGGCGGTGCCACCGTGCACCCTGATTCCCTCGGCCCTCAAAGCCCCTCTGAACTCGAGCGCGGCGTAGGCTGCCGGGGCGTGCGAGCCGCTCTCGGAGCCCGTTTGGCCGCGATTGTATGAGAGCCCGCTGAGGTTGCCTTCGAGTTCGGGGTCGGGCCCATACCCGCTCGAGGGCTCGCCGCGCAGCGAGTCGAACCAGCCCTCGTCGCCGTTCACGCTACCCGTCACTTCGCGCACACCGGCAGCCTTCACGAGCGCGGCCAGCTTACTCACGGTCGCGCCCTGGCCGTAGTAGCGGGCGGCTACGAAGCTCGCGCTCCCGAATGTGGGGTCGCCGCCGCCCTTCAGGTAAAGGCTGCCTTCCCAACGACCGTTCGAGCCAGGATGTCCTGTGCCGAGCACGGTCGTAGAGAGCGCCGCGTCGGGTCCCATCAGCTCCAGGGCCGTGGCCGCGGTGTAGAGCTTCTCCACCGAGGCCGGCGGGCGCGGGCTTTCGGCCCGCTCGCTGAACAATGGGGTGGAGGTTGTGAGGTCGTATACGTATGCGCCCGACCCCGGACCGGCGATCGCGAGCTCGTGCGAGAGCGCTCCGGAGAGCGAGTTCTGCGCGACGGCGGCGGTGGTGGTGCAAGTCAGCGCCGCCGCAACGAGTGTCGCAAGCGTGGCAAGCA
>DATMPT010000238.1:0-2398 GCA_035567355.1 Solirubrobacteraceae bacterium | reverse complement strand
CGGGCGAGCTCACGCTCCTCGCGGACGCTCGGATCGGGCAGCCAGATCGCCGGCACCGGGTCGCGGTGACTAAGCACCGCAAGAACCTTCGAGTCGATCTTGTCGGTCTTGCATGCCAGCGGTGCGAGGCCCTTGACCTTCTGGGCGTCAGCGATCTCAACCGACCAGCCCTGCTGCTCGAGGGTGTCGTGGACGATCCTTGCGCCGGTCATCGACTCGATCACTGCGCAGACCGGCTGGCAGTGGACTTCCTCGATGCGACGAGCGAGCCTTCTAAGCGAGTCCACGTCGGGCGCTACCGCGAGCTGGTCCAGATGCTCTCCCCGATCGGAGAGCAGGCAAACGTCAAGCTTCTTTCGACTTAGATCGAGTCCAGCGTGCAACATGTAAACGGGCCTCCTCGAGGTTGGTTCTCGATGACAAGCGGAGCTTGCCACCGAGGAGGCCCTCCTTCATGGCAGTCCGATCCAGGCGTCTGAAGCGAAGCTCAGCGGACGCTCGCAAATCACGCGAAGGAGCAGTGGCAAGATCGATGGTCTCCGGGCCGGTGTGTCAGCGCGACTCAAAGAAGCTGGCCGCTCGACGCTCCATCTCCTCGCGCGATACGCGCTCAGTACGCTGGCTCAGCATCCATTGCTGACCGAAGGGATCGCGCAGGCGACCGCCGCGCTCGCCGTAGAACTGATCGGCCAGCGGATAGACGACCTCAGCCCCGGCCGCGACAGCGCGGTTCCACGCGGCGTCGACATCCTCCCAGTAGGTCGCCATGATCGCGCTCACAACTCCGCCGAGCGACTGCGGCGACTTGGCCGGCGCGCCATCCTCGGCCTCGTCGGAGATCATCACAACCGAGTCGCCAATACGCACCTCGGCGTGTATTAGCTCGCCCGTCGGTGCGATGAATCGCTCGCCGATCTCCTCTGCCGCGAATGCATCCGCGTAGAACTCGATCGCGGCCGCGCCATTGCGAACAACCAATCGCGGCGTGACGGTATGAAGGTGCTCTGGTATGAGCCGGACAGGCCCGCTCGGATTGCTGGACACGGACGCGCTCCTTTGATGACGACGGGATCGCATCTTCGCATCCCGGTTCCCCAAGGACGGGAACGAGCAGCGGTCGCGACAGGCGCGCCGTCGACTACTTCATCCACGGATTCTTGATCGACGGTGACTGTGCGGGAGACACCCGCTCTAGTTGTAGTGCCGAAGCTTGGGCCAGAGCTGGGACCACGGCTCGCGCTCGCCGGTGCACACCCAGACTGGTTCCCCCTGCTCCTGGTTTTTCAAGCCGACGCCGTCGTAGAGATGAGCTATGCGGCGCAGACATCGCCGGCAGGTGGGCGAAGCGCTCAGCGCGCCTCGGTAGCCACGCCAGGCTAGGCTCACCTGATGCCCCAACACGACAAGCGGATTCCCGAGAACGCGCGTTGCTCGACTTGTGGCGGGTCCGGCTGGACCTCGTGGTCACCGCCCGAGACACCCGAGGAGGCTAGGTGGGTCATCTGCCGGGAATGTCTCGGCACAGGCCGCACGGACAAGAAGGGTCGCAAGCGGCAAAGACCGGACGATCCCGACGGCTGAGATCCTCCGCATGGCGGCCAGCCCAACGCGGCTGGGTTTGATCGGTACGCTGGCGCCATGCCTGTGCTCGTCAGGAGAGCGGTTCTCGATGCCCTGATCCATCCGAAGTTCCAGGCGGAGCTGCCCGAGGAGCTGCGAGACCACGTCAAGTTCATCGTCGCTCAAGCGGTACAGGGCTCCGGGGCAATCGAGCTTGGGTATAGCGCCAAGGCCGTTCGGGAGGCGGCGCAGAGACTTAGGACGAAGCCCGGGGTGCCAAAGAAGCTAGCCGAAGCGCTGCTGGAGTTGACCCGGATTCCGGGCTACTAGCTGGGAGGGTCTACCGAAACGGGGCGGCTCCCTCCTCGCCGTCCCTCACAAGGTGGAGGCCGAGTCCGAAACCGCCCCTTAGGGAGAGCTTTCGGTACCGGGTTTCCCTCTCCAACTGGCAATCTACCCGACAGGAGGCGCGGTGGATACCGGCCGTGCTGGGGCTCCAAGTCCAAAGGGGAAGGTCGCTATGCCCAAGTGTGGCGAAACACGCTCGTTCTAGTCGCCTGAGAGGAGTATCGTTTGAAGGGAACTGGCCCTGCGGCCAGAACGCTGGCCGAAGCCCGAAAGCCGCCGAAAGCGCCTCTGGCGCGGACGAGGAGTGGAGCAGAGGCAAACAGAGTTCATCTGCGGGGCCAGCGTGTTTGAGGGGACACCTAAGCGGCCACCGGCTCCTACGCTCGGTTGCCCAAACGAGGACGTTCCCAGTTGTTCCTGGGCGACACGCTCGATGCCGAGCGCCTCCAGGCCACCTACGACACCGGCGTGCTGACGCTGCGCATCCCGG
>DATMPT010000237.1:0-5115 GCA_035567355.1 Solirubrobacteraceae bacterium | reverse complement strand
GCGCGCGCAGCGGCAGACGTCATTTCCTGATCGTCCCCGGAGACAAACGCGACCTTCCGGCCGTCGGGCGTCATGCGAAACCACATATCGAAAATAGGTGGGAGCTCGCCCCACGACGGATCGCTTCCAGCTCTATGTACGTTATGTTCGACAATTGCGCGCACCGTGCCGTCATGCCACACATAAAGCTCGTATTTTTTGTCGGGGCTCTTGATTGGTGGCTGGCCTGACACGAGACTGTCTCGGCCGAGGAAATAGACGTAACTACCATCGGTGCTAATACCGTCTGCAAGCACGGCCACCGCCCTGTCGTAACCGCACCCGCAGGGTTCACTTGGTCCGTTCGGTTCGTTGTCGACTGAGATCAACGTCAGATGTTTGCCTGCAGGCGCGTTGAGATCGTACATGTAGAGATTGTTTGCGTTTTCCATCCCTGAACCAGGGGTGGAGGCCCCCGATGCGTCGTCGGTCAACAACTCACGACTTGTAAAGAAGACCTTCGAGCCATCGGGCGTTGCGCCCCACACCTCAGCCGCCTTGTGGCCCAGCGGATCGGGCGTCGAACGCTCACTCACGTTCAACTTGATCGTTTCTCTACCGTCGATTCGCATATACAGATCGCCAGCCACCCCAGGGTTCCCCCCTGGAGCCACTTCAGGCGATTCGACCGGTGGCCCTGTGACGAAAGGTGGCCCTGTGAAGATCACCCGCGAACCGTCTCTCGAGATTGAGTTGAGCGTCCAGTTCGGGATCGCAAAGCGAGAGCCTTCCGGCCCACCGCCCGAGCCGCGACCCGCGACCGACCCTTCAGCCGGTGTGCCGTCGGGAAGAACCCCGGCAAGATGCAGCGAGCCTTTGTCCCATTCATAGAGCTTGGGCAGTTCCGAGCTCAAACCGCTTGTTTCCAGTGTCAAGTCGTTATAGGTCTCGAAAATGATGTGGCTGAAATCCGCAGAGGCGCCTGCATACGCGATAAATGCCGCTGCATTGCCGGGACCAGCTGGCAACGGATTCGCAGGAGTGACCGAATCGCTCAACAGTTCATAATTGCCTGGCGGTTCAGAGAAGGGATCCGTTCGCAAGTACAGATTCGCGGCGTGTTCGACGTTGGGATGCCCGGACACAACCGGCGTGTAACCGAGGAAGATCGCCTTGCTGAGATCTTCCGAGAGCGCCGCATACCGAGCCGTGATGAAGAACCCGAGGGGCAAAGACCCCTGCGGCGGTGTGATCCCGTGCGTCACCCAACCTCCTGAGCTCCGCACGCTGAGATTGTCGGTACCCCTCTCGGTTATTCCCTGGGCATCGCCAAACGTGATCAACGAATGGAACTTGATTGCCTCGCCGTCCGAGGAGCTCTGGGTCTCCCCTTGCTGCGCAGCCAGCGCATCCCCACCTTCCTTGTCGGGCGGCGAGACCAACTCATATGCACGACAATCAGGCAGATACGAGGAGGACTGCACACCACGCAGCTGAGCGTTACCGCACGTGTCAGCCACCGTACCCGCGGCAGCATAAGTCCGCAACACCGCGTCCGGGCCATCTGTCGTGCCAGCGGCGCTCGTAGCGACCACTCGGTAGTGATAAGCAGTGCCCGGCTGCAAATCGGAGACCGTCTGGCTGACGCTCACATCTACAGAGCCAGCGCCGACATCGCTATCGGTCAAAGGCACTCGGCTTCCATACGCGACGGTTATTCCGTATTCGAAGCGATACGTGGTCTCTTCCCCGCCCGGATCTATGCTCGCCGCGAGAATGGCTGTCGTGTACCCCACTTTCGAGACTGACTGGCCGTCAACGACCGGGGGGCCGGCGGCGAGCGCCGCGGCGCTCCACACAAGTAGACACGCCAACGCACCCATCATTACGCCCGTACACCGCAACCCAAACCCACGTGAGCTCATCACACCCATCCCCTCCTTTAGAGCGATCCACACGAAACGACCCGCGGGACCGCGGGCACGACAAAACCACCGAAGACCCAGGGTCCACGGCAGCAAAACAAGTGGTTGAATGCGCGCTCAGAGCACGCGAGTAATAAAGCCCGGCACTACGCCCGGCGATGGCCGTAGTACCACAGCGGCGGTGCAACCAGCAGCCATGCCGATCCCCTCCCCCTTCGGGGGATCCGGGCCGGTCCGCCAGGACCGGACGGAGGGGGTCAGCGGCGCCTAGACGCCGGCCGGCGCAGAGAGAGAGAGAGAGAGAGAGACGCGTCAGCGACGCTGACGCGTCCTATTACGGACCCGCCAACAGGACACGGACTCTCGAGCACGCCAATCCCCAAAGACTTCACGCGAAAACAACTCCCTCTCTAAATACGACCCGGTCCCTCTCCCAAGGGCCCTGCTGAAACCCGGTTAGCGTCGACCACAGAAGCCAACCCAAACCCGACCTTATGTCCGCCCGGTGCCCTCCACGGACACCCGACTCGAACACTATAAGCACTACTGATCGTATTTGTCAAGGCCCCATAGCCAAGAAAAAGCGTTGCCGGGTCTTTACGACAAGTCACCGAGCTCCAGCCGTGGCCCGTAGGCACCACCCGCCGATACGAAACGCGCGCTGGCGGGGTTGAGGACGAACTCGTAGGACTCGCCCTCCGAGCCGCCTGTGCCCGTCAGGATGCACACTCGCAGCCGGCGCCCTCCGTTATGGATGGCGGCAACGACGCCGGACTCCGAGGTCCCGCCGAAGTGGGTGATGCGAGCAGGTGCACCCACACGCGGCAGCGGTCTTGAGGGGCCGAGCATCACAGCAAATGTAGCTTTCTTGCGGGCCGCGGAGGTGCTCTGGTGGGCGGAGCTTGGGACGGCACGCAGAAATAGACCCTTGCCGGCGACGTGCAGCCGCCTCGCCCGCCACGCCCGCTACCGTGCCAGACAAATGCGCCGCACGAAGATAGTTGCCACCATCGGGCCGGCCTCGCGCGAGCCCGACACCCTGCTCGCGATGGTGCGCGCCGGGATGGACGTCGCGCGCCTGAACTACTCCCACGGCACCTTGGCCGAGCACGAGGAGACCGTACGCCGTGTCCGCGACGCGGCGGGCAAGGCCGGGCGGCCCGTGGCGATCCTGCAGGACCTGCCCGGGCCCAAGCTGCGCATCGGGCCCCTGCGCGAGGACATCGTCGAGCTCAAGCCCGGCGACACGGTCACGTTCACCTGCGGCGAGGAGCGCATCGGGGACGCAGGCCACATGTCGATCACCTGGCCCGGCCTGGCCGCGGCGCTGGCGCCCGATGAGGTGCTCTATCTGGCTGACGGCTCGGTGCGCCTGCGCGTGTCCGCGGTCCGGGTGCAGGAGAGCGAAGTGGACGCCGAGGTCGAGGTCGGCGGCGCCGTCGCCTCGCGCCAGGGACTCAACATCCCCGGGCCGGCCCAAACGCTGCCGTCCGTGCCCGCGGAGGACCTCGAGCTCTTGCGCCACGGCGAATCGATCGGCGTGGACATGGTGGCGCTTTCGTTCGTGCGCTTCCCCTCCGACGTGGAAAGCGTGCGCGAGCACACGCGCCTGCCCCTGATCGCCAAGATGGAGAAGCCCCAGGCGGTCGAGCACGCCGAGGCGATCCTGCGCGTCGCCGACTGCGTGATGGTCGCGCGCGGGGACCTCGGCATCGAGATGCCGATCGAGCAGGTCCCCGCCGTCCAGAAGAAACTGCTGGAGCAGGCCGGCTATCTCGCGCGTCCCTCGATCACCGCCACGCAGATGCTCGACTCGATGGTCACCTCCTCGCGCCCCACCCGCGCCGAGGTGGCCGACGTCGCCAACGCGATCCTCGACGGCACCGACGCCGTGATGCTCTCCCAGGAGACGGCCATCGGCGCCTACCCCGTGCAGGCGATCGAGATGATGGCCGCCGTGGCCGTCCAAGCCGAGGCGATCGCCCCCTATGAGCGCTGGAACACCTCGCGTGTGCGCCGCGCCGAAGCCGACCCCGCGCACACCGTCGCCCACAGCCTGTGCCTGGCCGCGCGCGAACTGCACCTCGACGCCCTGATCGTGCCAACCTTGTCGGGACGCTCGGCCCGCTTGGTCTCCGCCCACCGCCCCACCGCCCCCATCTACGCGCTCTCACCGGGGCGCGAGACCGTGCGCCGCTGCGGGCTGATGTGGGGCGTGCAAGCCTCCTCGATCCGCCGCCACGAGACCACCGAGGAGCTGATCGCCGACTCTGCCCGGCGCGTGGTCGAGCTCGGCTGGTGTGAGCGGGGCCAGCGCGTGGGCATCACCGCCGGCCTGCCCTCAGGGCGCCCTGGGACGACGAGCCTGATGCAGATCCAGGTGCTCTAGAGAGGCGGCGAAAGAGCCCGATCACGGCGCCGGCAGCGGCAACCGGCCGCATGGGCGCCACGCGAAACGGGAACGGATCTCGTTTCCCAAGAAAACCGCGCGCACCTCACCCGGCGGCGCCCACCCCGGTGCGCCCGTAGAACTCCTCCTCTTCGCGCCCGAGCTCGGTCACGGCCGCATCGCCGTACATCCACTCGCGCGCGATCCTGTGCCAGTTGGCGCTCGCCCGCAGCTGGGAGAGCACCGCGAGCGTCAGCATCTCCATGCGCCTGCCGAACAGGTGCTCGGGCTGGATCGTCTGGTGGCGCATCTCCCGGAAGTGGCTCGAGCGCGGGTCGGAGCTCTCGATCATCACCTCGGTGGCGATCTCCGGTGAGAGGAGCACCGCTTCATCTGCGGTCGTATACCACCAGATCGCATCCTCGATGAACGCCAGCAGGTGCTCGTGGTCGACGCGCTCGGGTTCCGGTAGGAAGCCCGTCTCGGCGAGCAGCCGGTGCAACGTATCGGCGTCCCCCTCCACTACCGCCCGCTGACACGCCAGCTCGAGCTCGACGGGCGCCCTGTCCATGCGCTTGAACAGACCGAAGTCGAGGAACGCCACGCGCCCATCGGCGAGCAGCAGGAAGTTCCCCGGATGCGGGTCCCCCGAGAACTGGCGGTGGCGATACAGGCACCCGAGGAAGAAACGGAACACGATCTCCCCGATCCTGTCGCGCTCGGCCTGCGGGCGCCCCTTCAACTGCTCAAACCCCACCCCCTCCACGAACTCGCTCACGAGCACCCGCTCGCGCGAGAGCCCGCTCACGATCTCTGGGACCG
>DATMPT010000236.1:0-2082 GCA_035567355.1 Solirubrobacteraceae bacterium | reverse complement strand
CTTGAGAGCCAGCGCGCGGCCGAAGCTCGCAGCCGCTTCGCGATGACGTCCGAGAATCTTGAAGACAATGCCCATGTTGGTATGAGTCTCGGCACTCGTGCCATTCAGGACCGAAGAGCGGATGAAACTGCTGAGCGCCTCCGACAGCCGTCCCATCGCCGTGAGGGCGATGCCCCGGTTGTTCAACACCTCGGGGACGTCCGCCCGAATGGCGAGCGCCCGATCGAAGCTCTCGACAGACTCGGCGTTTCGCTCGAGGTTGAGCAGCGCGACGCCGCGCTGGACGTGCGCTTCCGCCTCCGCGGGCAGGAGTTGGCTTGCGCGCTCGAGCGGTGCGAGCGCTTCGCCGTAGCGGCGCAGCGCGACGAGCGCCGCTCCCCGGCCAACCAGATCCGGCGCACTCTCCTTACCTTGCGCGGCGAGCCCGTCGTAGTCGCGCAGCGCCTCGGCGTACTGACCGAGCAGATAGTGCACCACGGCGCGGTTGTGAAGCGTTTCCGGATTGCCCGGCTCGATCGCGAGCGCGAGCGAATAGCTCTGCGCGGCTTCCGTAAGACGACCGAGCTCTTTGAGAGTGTTGCCCCGATTCGCATGCAGGGCTGCGTGATGCGGCTGCAAGGCGAGCGCGCGATCGAAGCTTTGCAATGCCCGCTCCGGCTCTCCCGCCCGAGCCAGCAACATGGCGCGGTTGTGATGTGCGGCCGCCAGGCTGGGGTCGAGCGCGATGGCCCGCTCGAAGCATTCCACGGCCTCCCGCTCTCGTCCGACCGCCTCGAGCGCTACACCGAGATCAGCGTGCGCGCCGGCGTCCTGCCTGGCGAGACGCACCGCTTGCCCGGCGTTCGCGAGCGCTTCTTCACGGCGTCCCAGCGCCGTGAGCACCGCGGCACGGGTCCGGTAGCCACCGGCAAGCGACTGATCCAGAGTGAGCGCGCGATCGCAGGCGCGCAGCGCCTCGTCTTCGCGCCCGAGCGTGTGCAGCGCTTGCGCGAGACTCAGGAGAACGGTGGGGCGGTCGGGCTTGAGCTCCAGAGAACGGGCGAGGAACACAACGGCATCCGCACAACGTCCGAGCTGGGCGAGCGCTACGCCCAGCAACTGCAGGACATCGGCATCGTTCGGTGTACGCCGCAGCAGCGTCTCGTAAGCCGATACGGCCTGGCGCAAACGCCCGGCACGATGGTCACGCACGGCGGCGGCAAGGCTTGGACGATCCACTTGATCAGCTGCGCTCACGGAATTCATTTGCGTTCACGCACAGGAGAAGGATACACCCCGATTCGCGCCAGAACCGCATGAGTGGTCCAGAACCGATTTGGTTTATGCTCGTGCCAACACCCGGCCCGAGTGATCGAATTTAGCGATGTCGTCCCCCTCCGACACCGAATTGCTGCTGGAGCTCGCGCGGCAGGATCTGGCCAGCGACCAGCTTGCCGCCGCCCAGGAGAAGTGCCTGCAGGTGCTTGGGGCACACCACCATCATCCCGGGGCGCTGGAGATACTTGGCACCGTCCTCAGTTCTCAGGGGCGCCAGGAGGACGCGGTGCGAGTGTTCAATGCACTCACGCTGCTGCAGCCGACGGTCGCCCGACATTGGGAACATCTCGGCACCGTGCTGCGCCCGACCAAGCGCTACGACCAAGCCCTGGCGGCGTTCGAGCGAGCCTTGCGGCTCGCTCCGCCAACGGCAGGGGTGCTGTACAACCTGGGCGTGCTGCAAATGGATCGGTCCGACTATCGCGCGGCGTACCTGGCACTGCGCGACGGCGTGGCTCTCGCGCCCGCCGACGGCCGGATTCGTTGGGCCTTCGCACAGTGCTGTCTCGATGCCGCCCGGCGCGAGGAGGCCTTTGAAGCCCTGCAAGGCTGGCAGGAACTCGAAGGGCTCACGGTCGAGTTCACCGCACTCATCGTCCAGCTCCTTGGAATGCTGGCTGCGGTGGATCCGGCGCACCCGGTGGTCCAGAGGCTGCTGGCAAATCCCCCGCCGACGGGTCGGGCTGCGCTCTGCTGCGTGTCGATCCTGGAGCGGCTGCATCGCCTGGATGAGGCGCGCGCGACGCTCGAGCGGCTCGAGCTCAA
>DATMPT010000235.1:0-2054 GCA_035567355.1 Solirubrobacteraceae bacterium | reverse complement strand
CGCGGTCATGGCGCCATAGAAGTCCTCGACGTCGACCACAGCCGCGTCCTGTGGGGGCCACAGCTCGGCGAGCGAGCTGGCGCGCGCGGTGAGGGCGCTTTGCTCCATCGAGCTCGCGCGCGCGCGGGCCAGCACGCCACTGGCGTGACGCGTCCAGCCCTCCTCTCCCTGCGCATCCACCTCGGCCCCCAGCGGACCCGAGTAGATCCTCACCGATCGCCTGCCCGCGTCCTCGGGCGCATCCACCGAGATCTGCAACCGCACGCCCTCGCCCTCGGCGAGCACGAGCGGAGCTTCCATGACGAGCTCCTCCACGAGATCGCAGTCGAGCTGCTGGCAGACCGCCAGCGCCAGCTCGACGAACGCGGTGCCCGGCACCACCACCTCGCCCATGACGATGTGATCCGCGACCCACGCTGGTGAGCTGCCCGACAACTCGCCCACGAACAGGCATCCTTCGCCGTCGGCCAGCCCGACCACCGCGCTCAGCAGCGGATGGTCGATCGCGCTCGCACCGCGCAGCGAAGGACCCAGCCGCGTGGCGGCCTCGAGCCAGTACCGCTCGCGTTGAAACGCATATGTGGGGAGATCGACCAACCGGGTATCCGACCCTTGCGAGAGGGCGCGCCAGTCCACGTCGGTCCCCCGCGTCCACAGCTGCGCAAGCGCGCCCATCAACGCCTGGCCTTCGCCCCGGTTCTTGCGCAGCAGCGCCAGCGCGCGCGCGTCCGTGAGCCGGACGGCCTCCCCGGGATGTGGCTGATCGCTCGCCTGCGCGCCGGCCAGGCAGTCCTCAACCATTGGGCTGAGCACGCCGTCCGGGCCGAGCTCCAGGAACGTGTCCACGCCCTGGCCGACGAGCCAGCGCACACCATCGGCAAACCGCACCGTGTTGCGGACGTGGCGCACCCAGTAATCGGGCGTGCACAGCTGCTCTGCGGATATGGCCTCCCCGGTGAGATTGGACACGAGTGGGATGCGAGGCTCATCGAACGAGACGGCGGCGGCGGCGCGCCGGAACTCCTCGAGCATGGGCTCCATGCCCGGCGAGTGAAAAGCGTGGGAGACATCCAGCCGTCTGGTCTTGCTCCCCTGGCACCGCCAGGCGCCGGCCAACTCCGCGAGCGCGTCCTCGTCCCCGGAAAGCACTATCGATTCGGGGCCGTTGACCGCCGCCAGCGCCACCCGGTCCTCCAGACCCTCCAGCGCCCGCAGGCCCTCCTGCTCGGTCGCCTGCACGGCGAGCATCGCGCCCCCCGGTGCGAGCACGCCCATCGACAGCCCGCGAGCCGCGACCAGAGCACAGGCGTCATCGAGCGAGAGCACGCCCGCGACATGAGCGGCCGCCAACTCTCCAACCGAGTGCCCGATGAGGTAGTCGGCTCGCAGCCCCAGGCTCTCGGTCAGCCGAAACAGGGCTATCTCCAGCGCGAACAGACCTGCTTGTGTGAACGCCGTCTGATCGAGCAGACTTCCCTGTACGGTCTCGGCGCCTGCGCGATGTCCGGCGCCGGCGCCTGCGCGGTCTTCCCCAACGCGGACATCGCCTCCGCCGAACATCACCTCGCGCAGGGAACGCTCGAGCAGGACGTTGAGGCGATCGCAAGCATCGTCCAGCGCACCTCTGAACACCGCCGAGGCCCCGTAGAGCTCGGCGCCCATGCCCACGCGCTGAGAGCCTTGCCCGGTGAACAGGAACGCGGTGGCGCCGGAGGCTCGGACGACGCCCCTCACCACGCCCCCGCGCGCGCCCGGAGATGGCTCGGCGATCGCCTCGGAGAGACAATTCGAGAGCTCCGCCCCGTCGGCGCCGAGGATGACCGCGCGATGCTCCAAGGCCGCGCGCCCGGCCAGTGAGAATGCGATGTCCCGGACGCGGACGTCGGTGTGGGTGCGTACGAATGTCTCCAGCCGCTCGAGTTGCCCATCGAGCGCCGCTGGGTCCTTGGCCGAGACGATGAGCGGTAGCACGCCGAGCTGTTCGCTCAACGGCTGGCGCTCCTCATCGGAGCCTTTCTGGGACTGGGCTCGAGGCGGCTCTTCGAGGATCAGGT
>DATMPT010000234.1:0-3821 GCA_035567355.1 Solirubrobacteraceae bacterium | reverse complement strand
ACGAGGCGATCACAGACGGCTCGCTTGTCGAGAACCCCGTATTGCGTGGCGCCTTCTCGCAGGCACCGCGCATACACCTGCTCGGCCTCGTCTCCGACGGCGGGGTGCACTCCTCGCTGGAGCACCTGCGCGCCTTGATCGCGCTCGCCCGCGAGCTGGCGCCGGGGGTGGATCTCGTGGTGCACGCGTTCACCGACGGGCGCGACACCCTGCCGCACGCCGGCGTCGGCTATTTGGCGGAGCTGGATCGCACGGCGGGGGTGCGCGTGGGGTCTGTGGCCGGTCGCTACTGGGCGATGGATCGCGACCGTCGCTGGGAGCGCACGCAGCGCGCCTATGACATGCTCGTCCACGGCCGTGCGCCCCACCATGCCGCCAGCGGCGAGCAGGCAGTCAAGGACGCCTACGAGCGGGGTGAGACCGACGAGTTCATCGAACCCACGCTCGTCGGCGAGGAGGCGTGCATCCGCCCGCAGGACAGCGTCTTGTGCTTCAACTTCCGCCCCGACCGCATGCGCGAGATCGTCAGGGCCTTGGCCGAGCCCGAATTCGGGGTGCCGGGAGCGGATGTCGAGGTGCCCGGATCTCCCGACGGCGCCAACGACGCGCAGGAGCTCCCCGGCTGGCAGGGGCGCGGTGGGGCTCCGCCCGCCGGTCGCCTGGCGACGTTGACCGAGTACGAGGAGGGGTGGCCCTATCCCGTGGCTTTTGCGCCGGAGCGCCCGCAGATCACGCTCTCGCGGGTGATCGCGCAGGCCGGGCTTCGCCAATTGCACGTGGCGGAGACCGAGAAGTATCCACACGTCACCTACTTCTTCAACGGTGGCGAGGAGACTCCCTGTGAGGGGGAGCGACGCGAGCTGGTGTCCTCCCCGCGGGACGTGCCGACCTATGACCACAAGCCACAGATGAGTGCTCGCGAGGCTGGCGCGGCATTCGTGAGCGCGTGGAGCGATGACGGGCCGAGTGGCTTTCAATTCGGGGTGATCAACTTCGCCAACGCCGACATGGTCGGTCACACCGGCGTCATCCCAGCGGCGGTGACTGCGATTGAGACCGTAGACGAGTGCCTCGGCAAGGAGGTGGAAACGGTTCGCGAGAGCGGGGGGGTGTGCGTGGTGTGCGCCGACCACGGCAACGCCGACCACATGCTCGAGCCCGATGGGTCGCCCAACACCGCCCACTCGCTCAACCCGGTTCCGCTGATCGTGACCTCGGCCGGCCTCGATTTGCGCACCGAGGGCGGTATCCTCGCCGACGTGGCGCCGACCGTGCTTGACCTGCTTGGGATAGAGCAGCCATCGCAAATGACCGGGAAGTCTTTGATAGAGACCTGAGGGCGATGGCGGCTCAGGATGGCCCTCTGAGCTACCCTCCACAGCCACGATGGACAACGACACCAATACCGACGCAGCCGAGACGGCCGTCCCGATCGCCGGCGAGCCTCGCCGCGGCAGGCGCTCACGGGTGCTGCTGGGCTTGGCGTTCGTGGGCGCCGGTGTGAATCATTTCGCGATGCCCCGTCCCTACGAACGGATCGTGCCACCCTCGATGAAGGGCAGCGCGCGCAAGCTGGTCGTCGTGAGCGGTGTCGCCGAGATCGCCGGGGGGCTCGGCGTGCTCTTGCCGCGGACGCGCCGTCCCGCCGGGCTTGGGCTGATCGCGCTTCTTCTCGCGGTGTTTCCAGCAAATCTGTATATGGCGCGCACGCCCGAGCACTTCTGCAAGATCCCGCGCTGGGCCTTGTACGGGCGCTTGCCGCTGCAACCCTTGATGATGTGGTGGGCTTGGAGAGCCACCCGGAGCTGAGTTGTCGCTCAGTTGACAGGGATTCCCAGCTCCGACGCTGCTATGTTCGATGCAGCACACAGCCAGTATCGATCGCCATCATGTCCACCGCAACCGCAACCGCGACGGTCCTAAAGCTCGCTCCGGGCCAGGAGCAGGGCCTTGGAGAGTCGGACTCCCTGAGCGAAGCCGAGCTTCGCGCATGGCGCGGCCTGCTGCGAGCGCACGCCTCGCTCGCCAAGCGTCTCGAGAGTCGGCTGGAGCGCGAGCACGGGCTGCAGCTCAGCTCCTATGAGGTGCTCCAACACCTGATGGACGCGCCCGCCGGCAGGATGCGCATGTGCGACCTGGCCGAGCATGCCCAGCTCTCGCGCAGCGGGCTCACACGCTTGGTTGACCGCTTGGAGCGCGACGAGCTGCTCAGCCGTTGTACCTGCCAGCACGATGCCCGTGGTGCCTACGCGTGTCTCACCGATGGCGGCCGAGAACGCCTGGAAGCCGCGCGCGGGACCCACCGGGCGGTCGTGCGAGAGCATTTCCTCTCTCATTTCTCAGAGCACGAGCTCGAGGCGCTCGGCAAGATGTGGGAGCGCATCGCCTCAGGTTGTTGTGGAGCTTCGCCTCAGCGGGCGTCCTCGTGCGACGACATTCCTGTTCAGTAGCAGCAGCGAGGATCCCCGTTGAACAGGGGCCCGATAGGTAGCCAGCTCGATAGGCGTCCGTTTCAGCGCGGCTCTCGCTCACTGGCGCCGTCCACGGCCTCCTCCACATCAGTGCCCGCGCTGGCTTCGCGACGGTGGCGGAGGTGGGCGACCAGGAAGACGCCGATCGCGATCAGCACAGCCGCCACGCCATACAGGCCGAAGGCTTCGATCACATTGCCGGCCGCGTTGCCCAGGAAGTAGGCGAGCAGGCCGATAGCGGTTGCCCAGCAGATCCCTCCCACGGCATTCCACAGGAAGAACGAGCGCCAGCGCATATGTGTGGCCCCGGCCAGCCACGACGCCCACACCCGCAAGCCGAGTAGGAAGCGTCCGAAGAACACCGCCTTGGGACCGTGACGCTCGAAGAACGGTTCGCCGGTGGCGAGCACCTGATGGCGCTGGCGTTCGAAGCGTCCCGGTCTCTCCAACAGCCAACGGCCGCCCTGGCGACCGATCTGGTAGCCGATGTTGTCCCCCACGATCGCGGCGACCGCGGCAATCGCGACCACCAGCTCGATCTGGAGCTTGCCTTGGCTGGCCGCCACCGAGGCGGCAATCAAGCCAGTCTCCCCGGGGACTGGGATACCGCTTGACTCGGCCATCACGACCAGGAACAGCAATGGGTAGCCGAAGACTTCGACGAGATGGGTGACGTTGATGAGGGAAGCGAGCATGGCGGGAGATGTTCTTGGCGCTCGCGCCCAGCGTATCTGGCGGCTCCACGGGGCTCGCTACGGGGTGCGCTCCTTCTAGGATGCCGCGGTGGCCCTGACTATCGAAGCGCGCGACAGCGCCACAGATGCTCGTGCCGGACGGCTGCGAACCGCACACGGCGATGTTCGCACACCCGCCTTCGTACCGCTGGCGACGAAGGCCACCGTCAAGGGCCTGCTGCCGGCCGAGGTGAAGGCGCTCGGCTATGACATGGTGCTCGGCAATACCTTCCACCTGATGCTCAACCCCGGCGCCGAGCTGGTCGAGCGCTTCGGCGGCTTGCACGGCTTCATGGACTGGGACGGGCCGATCGTCACCGACTCCGGTGGCTTCCAGGTCTTCTCGATGGGTCACGGCACGGTCGCGGATGAGATCAAGGCCCGCCCGTCCCGCGGGCGCCGGGGCGAGGATGCTGCGCGTGGGGGAGCCACTCGTGGGGGAGCCGCTCGTGGGGGCGCTGCGCATGTGGGGCTCCTGCGCGAAGGGGCGATCCTCTCGATCGAGGAGCAGGGCGTGCGCTTTCGCTCCTATGTGGACGGCTCTGAGCGCTTCATGGCTCCCGAGGACTCGATGGAAGTACAGGCCGCGCTTCGCTCCGATATCGCGCTCGCGTTC
>DATMPT010000233.1:0-5422 GCA_035567355.1 Solirubrobacteraceae bacterium | reverse complement strand
CCGCGAGTGGCCCACCAAGCGCAATCCCGTCACGCCCGTTTAACATGCACGCGATGGACGCCACCGATCTAGCGTTCGCGGGCATCGCCCGCCAGGCCGAGTTGATCGCCGCGGGTGAGGTCTCCTCGCGCGAGCTGGTCGAGCTCTACCTGGGGCGCATCGAGCGCTTCAACTCGCAACTGGGTGCGTTTCGGATCGTGTTCTCCGAGCGCGCCCTGATGGAAGCCGACCAGGCCGACGCGCGCCGTCGAGCCGGCGGTCAGCCCGCCGAGCGGGGCGGAGGCGGGGGCCGTCCTCTACTCGGGGTGCCGATCGCCGTCAAGGACGAATTCGACGTGGCCGGCGAGCTGACGACGTTCGGCACGAACGCATACGGCGAGCCCGCGCGCGAGGACTCGGAGATCGTGCGCCGTGCGCGCGCGGCGGGGGCCGTCATCATCGGCAAGACGCACATGCCCGAGTTGGGCGCCGTCCCGTGGACCGAGTCTCCCACGTGGGGAGTGACGCGCAACCCGTGGCGGCTGGAGCACAGCCCCGGTGGCTCCAGCGGCGGCAGCGCGGCGGCGGTCGCCGCAGGTCTGGTGGGCGCCGCGCTGGCGGGCGACGGTGGTGGATCGATCCGCTTTCCCGCGGCCTATTGCGGCCTGTTCGGGCTGAAGACCCAGCGCGGGCGCGTGCCGCTGGCGCCGCACGTGGGCGCGTGGCATGGACTGGTCGTCAACGGCGTGCTGGCGCGCTCGGTGCGCGACACCGCGCTGTTCTACGACGCGATCGCCGACGGACCGAATGATCCCGGCGCAGCTTTGGTGCCGCCGAGCTCGTTCCTGGAGGCGCTTGGGCAAATGAGAGCTCAGGCGCCTGAAGGGTCGTCGCCGTCATCGTCGGACGGCGGTCAGGCGACACGTCAGCTGAGGATCGCGGTGGCGAGCAAACTGCCGCCCTCGCCGCTGACGAGGTTGCACCCCGAGAACCGTGCCGCGCTGGATGAGACGGTGGCGTTGTTGCGCGGCCTGGGTCACGAGGTAGAGGAGCGTGAGGTCGACCACGGCCCGATAGCGCCGCCGCCCGAGTTCACCGCGATCTACCTGCGCAGCATCCACGAGGAGGCCGCCACGTTCGCTTATCCCGAACGTCTGGAACGGCGTATCCGCACGCTCGCCCGCCTCGGGGGGATGCTTCCATCGGGTGCTCTGGACTGGGCACTCGGACGCCAAGCGGACTACGCCGCCCGCGTGAACGAGCCGCTGGCCGACCACGACGTATTGCTGATGCCCGTGACCCCCGCGCCCCCGCCAAGGATAGGCGCCCGCGAGGGCTGGGGCTGGCTGCGCGCAACAATGGCGGCGTCCGCGACCGTTCCATACGCGGCGCCCTGGAACTTCACCGGTCAGCCCGCGTGCTCGGTACCCGCGGGGTTCGCCGCGGATGGCCTGCCACGCGCGGTGCAGTTCGTCGGCAAGCCGAACGACGAGGCCACGCTGCTGTCGCTCTCCGCCCAGCTCGAGGCGGAGCGGCCCTGGGGGCAGCATCGCCCCCCAGCGTTTTCGTGAGCGCCGCTCCGGAGCCCGCGGAATCGGAGGGCATGGCGGCCGATTCCCAAGAGCCTGCTGCCGTAGGGCGCGTCGAGACGGAGAGATCGGGCCTTCAGGAGCAGCTGCTCGAGCTCGCGGCCGGCCTCGCGCGCGATGCTGGCGCTCTGCTACTGGAGCGCTTCGATGGCGGGCGCGAGCGTGCGCTGGCAAGCAAGAGCACGCCTACCGATCTCGTCTCCGAGGCCGACCTCGCCTCCGAGCGACTGATCCGCGAGCGCCTCGCCCAAGCCCGGCCGCAGGACGGTTTCCTGGGAGAGGAGGGGGGAGGCACAGACGGCACGAGCGGCCTGGTGTGGATCGTCGACCCGCTCGATGGCACGGTCAACTTCCTGTTCGCCATTCCCCAGTGGTGTGTCAGCGTCGCCGTTGCCGATTCTGATGGCCCGCTCGTCGGGGCGATCTACGACGCCTGCCGCGACGAGCTGTTTAGCGCCACGAGCGACGGGCCCCCACTACTGAACGGCACCCCGATCGTGATGTCCGAACGCGCACATAGCAAGAGCGCTGATCTTGCGAGCGCGATGGTTGCCACCGGCTTTGCCTACGCCGCCTCCGTACGCGCCGCCCAGGCAGAGGTACTCGCGCGACTCATCCCACGCGTGCGCGACATTCGCCGTTTCGGCTCGGCCGCGCTCGACCTCGCCTGGACGGCGTGCGGACGCTATGACGCCTACTTCGAGCGCACCACCAAGCCTTGGGACATCGCGGCCGGCACCCTCATCTGCGAGCGGGCCGGGCTCACGGTGATGGAGCTGCCCGAGCACGAACGGTTGCCGCTCGGTGTGCTAGCGGCTGCGCCCGGTTTGGCCGGTGAGCTGTTCGAGCTGGTGGGCTGACGGCTTGGTAGCACCGTCCGGCCTCGCGGGCCATGGCGGCCGTGTGGATAGTTGCCCTGGATAGGGGCTCGGAGCGTAGCTTCCGAACGCGATCGTGCCTGTCGATTCGATGCGGCGGGTGGGAATCGAACCCACACGCCCTTTCGGACAATGCCTTTTGAGAGCATCGCGTCTACCGTTCCGCCACCGCCGCAACGAACCTCAATATACGCGTTGGGGGTTCCTCAGGAGCTCCCAACCAACCCTTCGGGGCTCCGCCACCGCCGCTCGCGGCTTAGTCTAGAGATCCGTACGCTTGGGCGCCGCTAGACCGGGCGCGCCAAGGCGTCGTGCTCGGCGCCCGGGTCGAGCTGCTCGAGCTCGATGTTCCAGCCCTGTTGGAAGCCGCGCATGGCAAATGCGATCAAAAGGATCTGGACGGGGATGATCACG
Source organism: Solirubrobacteraceae bacterium (assembly GCA_035567355.1). GTDB lineage: Bacteria > Actinomycetota > Thermoleophilia > Solirubrobacterales > Solirubrobacteraceae > Palsa-744. The sequence goes on along the minus strand of DATMPT010000233.1, from coordinate 2,562 downwards.
AGCGTGATCACGCCGAGCAGGCTGGCCGGTAGTGCCGCTTCGGCGAAGCCGGCCTTGTCGCGCGCGAACCAGCTCGGGGCCGCCACCAAGGCGAAGACGAGCAGCAGGAGCGCCAAGGCGGCCGACATCGGCAGGACGCCGCGACTCCAGCGCCAGGCGAAGAAGGCCATCAGCAGGTACACGGTCGCCCAGGCCAAGAGAATCGGGATGTCGCCCTCCAAGGTGCTCCAGCCCCCGATCGTCACTATCAGGACGAGTGCCGCGGAGGCGATCAGGAGCAACACAACCGTCGCGCGCGTCGCTTGGACCACCGGCTTGCCGCGGTTGGGATGCGTCACGATCACGCCGGCCGGTGCGCTTCTGGGCGAAGTTGAGGCCATCTCACCGTTGACCTTACAATCTGGAGCGGTCCTCATGCAACCCGAGCGGGCGTGGTGGAACTGGTAGACACGCTGGCCTTAGGAGCCAGTGGGCTTATGCCCTTGGGGGTTCGAGTCCCTCCGCCCGCATCGCCGCCGCCGCGGTTGAGGCGCAATCCCGACCTGTGTGGTAGAAGTTAGGGCAGCCTAACTATGAGTTACGACCACTGGACAGCCAGATGAGCTTTGCCGAGACGGCCGCGCTTGGGGCGATCGCCGGCTTCACGATCTACATCGGCCTGCCCGTGGGCCGGATGGAGCGGGTCGACGATCGCATGAGGGTTTGCTTGGCGATGTTCTCGGTGGGCATCCTGGCGTTCATCTTCATGGACGTCACCACCCACGCCCAGGAGATCGTCGCGAGCGCCTTGCAAGATTTCAAGGCCCACACCGCCAGCTTCGGCCGCGTGCTCGGCCTGTTCGCGGTGCTGGCGGTGGGCTTCACAGCAGGTGTGGCGGGAATCTCTGCCTTCGAGCGCCGCCTGCGCGCGCGGACGGTCCCCCCGCCGATCGCCGGTGGGGCATCCCTTGGCGGAGTACATACCGGTGAGGCCACCCTCGCATCGGCAGGGACGATCCCGGCGATGCCCGCCGCGGTCTCGGAAGCCGACCGGGCGGCCGAGGAAGCGCGGCGGCGGGCGCTTCACACCGGCATGGTGATCGCGATGGCGATCGGCTTGCACAATTTCGCCGAGGGTCTCGCGATCGGCGTGTCCGCCAAAACTGGGGCGATCGGCTTGGCGACCGTCCTGATCATCGGCTTCGGCTTGCACAATGCGACCGAGGGCTTTGGCATCGTCGGGCCCTTGGGCAACGTGCGCCCTTCCTGGAAGTGGCTGGGCTTGGCCGGTCTCCTCGGCGGCGGCCCGACCTTCCTCGGGACGCTCGTCGGCTACCAGGTCGATTCCAGCGCCTTGGAGCTGCTTTTCTATGCTCTCGCTGGCGGAGCCGTTCTGTATGTGATCGGCGAGATCTGGAACGGGATGCGCCGCTATGGCTACCGCACGTTTGGCCTGTGGATGCTCTCAGCCGGGTTCCTTTTGGGCGTGGCGACCGACCTCGTCGTCACCTACGGCGGCGCCTGACTGAGGGGCCTATCGCCGGCGCATCTCTGCCTCCTACCGATTGGAGATCGGCGGGATCTCCAATCGGCCAGCACGTGTGCTAGCCGCACCGCGTTCGCTGCGTCCTTGATCTGCTTGGCACCAGACCCCTCAGGGGCTGTTCTTCTCAGCCGGCGATCAAGGCCGCGGGTCGCCCCAATGCCTCTTCGGCCGCGCGCACAGACTCCACGAAGATCTCCACCCCGCTCAACATCAGCTTGCGCGTGATCGTGAGCGGGGGTAGGAAGCGGGCGACATTTCCGAAGTGGCCGCCTACCTCGATGATCACTCCCTTGCGAAAGCACTCGGTGCGAATCTGGGCCGCCATCTCGGGCCATGGCTCCTTGGTGTCGCGGTCGTGGACGAGCTCGATGCCGACCATGAGGCCGAGGCCGCGCACATCGCCGACGCTGGGAAGCGTGGCTTGGGCCTCGCGCAGCAACTCGAGCGTCAGCTCCCCGAGCTTCGCGGCATGCGCAGCCAAGTCCACCTCCAGCATGAACTCGATGGCCGCAAATCCCGCTGCCATCGCCACCTGGTGGCCCCTGAACGTGCCTATGTGCGCGCCCTGGGTCCAGGTGTCCAGCTCGGAGTCATAGGCGATGCAAGAGAGTGGGTAGCCGATGCCGCCAAGTGCCTTGGAGAGCGTCATCACGTCGGGCTGCACGCCGTCGTGTTCGCAGGCGAACATCTTGCCGGTGCGCGCGAAGCCCGTCTGGATCTCGTCGCAGATAAGCGGCACGTCGTGCTTGCGGGTGATACGGCGCACCTCGGCTAGGTAGCCGGGCGGCGGGACGATGGTGCCGCCCTCGCCCTGGATCGGCTCGATCAAGACCGCGGCGGGCTTGGGGATGCCGCTGTGGGGATCTTCCAAGGAGGTGTCGAGCAGCTTTGCGCAGGCTGCCTCACACGAGTCTGGCTTCAAGCCCAGGGGGCAGCGGTAGCAGTAGGGATAGGGCATGAAGTGCACAGGGGAAGAGGTGGGGCCGCCGAAGCTCACGTCGCTGGTCACCGATAGGGCGCCTGTGGTCATGCCGTGG
>DATMPT010000232.1:0-7575 GCA_035567355.1 Solirubrobacteraceae bacterium | reverse complement strand
TGGGAGCGGTATGGCCAGCGGGGCGCTTGGTATCGGTGGCGGTGGGACTGGTGTGGCTTGTCGTGGGGCAGGCGGTGACTGCCATGATGCGCTCCTTCGGTGGCCCGACCGACCGTCGCGAGACGGTCTCGTGGCTTTGCGTCCCCGCCTCACGACGGGTTTGCCTTTATCGAGAGCCGGCTCTCTACCCGGCCCAGAAGACCCTCACCAGGCCCTCCACCCACAACATCGACTCAACCAACCGTCCACATGAGCCATGACATGTCGCTTCTCAAAGCCGGTCCGGCTGGTCCTCGCGCGTGGGCGCAGCTACCGCTAGCCTTGCCCCGTGATCGACTTGCACAGCCACATCCTGCCCGGGATCGACGACGGCGCGCCCGACATGACTACCGCGGTGGCCATGGCGCGGCAGGCAAGCGCGAGCGGTATACACAAGATCGTGGCCACCCCCCACGTCGACGACCACTACGACACACGTGCAAACACGATGAAGTCGGCTGTGGCGGCTCTCAATCAGCAGTTGGCGCGTGAGGCCATCCCCGTCGAGGTTCTTCCGGGGGCCGAGGTGGCCGCCTATAGGCTCAGCGACCTAGGGCAGCGAGAGCTGGGCGAGCTGGGCTTGGGCGGCGGCCCCTACCTCCTGATAGAGGCTCCGCTCAGCCCGACCGCCGGAGACTTCGAGATATTCCTGGGCGAGCGCGCGGGCTTCGATCACAAGTATGTGCTGGCGCACCCCGAGCGCTCGCCCACGCTACAGCGCGACCCAGAGCGCCTCAAACGCCTCGTGCTCGACGGCATGGTGATCTCGATTACCGCCGGCTCTCTGTCCGGACGCTTTGGTGGTGGGGTACGCCGCTTTTCGATGTCCATGCTTGCGGAGGGGATGGTGCACAACATCGCCTCCGATATGCACGACCTCCATCGACGGCCTCCGGGTATTTCAGGGCACCTCCAAGCGCTGGCCAAGAGCACGCCCGGGTTCGCGAATCTCGAACAGTGGCTCACCGCGGAGGTACCCGCGGCGGTGATAGCCGGTCAGCGAGTCAAGCTGCCACCAAAGCTCTCGCCTATGCGCAGGCGCCGGTTCGGTATCGGGCGCGTGAGGGGGGCTCGCGGCTCGCGTTAAACGCTTTCGCGGCCACTACTCCCTGAATGCCGTCGTGGCTCAGGCGAGCTTTGGGAGGCCAGTGCCCCTTCGTAGCGTTCGAGCATACGATCGCTCCAAGCTGCGATATCCAGCTCCTTGACGACCCAGTCGCGGGCGTTCAGCCGCTGGTGCTCGCGGTCGCCGGCGGATAGCTCGAGCGTCGCGGCGATCGCCTCCGCAAGCGAGCTCGAGTCGAGCTCGACGAGCTGGCAGCCCTCGGTCGCTTCGGCGATCATCTCGTGTCCAGGGATCGGCGAGGCGACGACCGGGAGGCCGCAGGCCAGCGCCTCGGCGACGGCGAATGGGTGTCCCTCGCCGCGGCTGGGCGAGACGAATACGTCGGCGGCCGCATAGAGCATTTGAACGTTGTCGCTCGGCGCCACGACACGCACGTGCTCGCCGACACCAAGCGATCCAACCGATGCCTTCGCCTCTTGCTCGCCGGCGACTGTGATGGCCACCAGCTTCCCCATGTCGTCGCGCTCGATCAGCGACGCAATGGCTTCCATCAGCACGTCTCCCCCCTTGCGATGCCAGTCCCAGCCGAAGTGGAGGACCACCTGTGCGTCCTGTGGCAAGGACAGTGTCTGGCGAGCCTCACGACGCCGCTCGGCAGTGATCAGGGGGAATCGAGCGAGATCGATCGCGTTCGGCACCAATACCAGGCGATCCTGTGGTCCCAGACGCCTGCGCGCCTGGTCGAGGATGTTCGGCGCGACACACAGGATCTGCTCGATCCCTCTGCTTAGAAGCCCCAGCTTCAAGGCATTTCTCAACTGCCACCAGGCGCCTGAGCGCAGAGCGCTGTGCAGGTGCCAGTAGGCGATCACCTGGTTGTGGCGACGTGCCGCCCGCGCCGCGGAAAGGTCGAACGCCGTGAAGTGGGTGTGCAGGATGGTCGGCCGATCCCCCTTCACCATCTCGGCCACCGTTTGCGCCACCGCACCGCGCCCGCTCGGAGCCAAGCGACAGGCGAACCCCTCCTCGCGCAATTCGCTCAGCCAGATCCGGTCATGGGCCACCTCCGAGAAGACCGCCTCCACATCCCAGCCACGCCTTCGGCCTCCGTCGAGGACCGCGCGCACCATTGGGATGAAGGAGCCGGGGTAGGTTCCTCCGTAGTCGGCTAGATGGACAAGTCGCATGAGACGCATCCGGGGCGCCTTGGGGCGCTCCCCGGAAGTGGGACTGTATCCAGACGGCCTCAGCCTTTGCAGACGGTGCCCCGTCCTCCCAGAGGGCGGTCCCAGCCTTTGCTCGGTGGCCGGACGGCGCCTAGGTCAGCTGTGCCTCAAACGGCTATGCGTCCTCGCCCGCTTGGCCTTGTGATGGTGGTGGCGAGCCCGCGGAACGACGCTCGTCCTGGTCGCGGCGCTCGCCCGCTGGCCGGCGCGATGGCGGTGATGGGGGACGGGTTTACTAGGTGGTGAGCCTGTCGAGCCCGTTTCTGCCGGTGTCGTCGACCGGTTGGTAGTTGATCCACCCGGCGTTGCTCCGCCACTGGTGGTTCCTCCCGGCACCGGTCCGCCGGAGCCCGTGCCACCCAGCGCTGCTCCGCTGCCGGTCGTAGCACCCGAGGTCGATCCGCCGGTCGTCGTACCACCAGAGGTCGATGAGCCGTTGTAGGTGGTGCTTGAGTTGGTGTTGTTGTTGGTGAATGGTTGGGTGGGGGTGGTGTTGGTGAGGAGGTTGGCGCAGGGGTTTGTGTTGTGGATGCGGTAGTCGCCGGTGCTGGGGTTTGCGTATTCGGGGTTGTTGGTGGTGTTGTTGGTGGCCGTGAAGCCGGTTTCGGGTGTTTCGATGGTGCCTTTGGCGCCGCCCCATACGCAGTTGTGTTGCACGGTGTTGTTTTGTCCTATGGGGTTGCCGGTGGGGTACCAGCTTTCGATGTCTGCGCGTAGTGTGCTGTTGGTGATGAGGTTGTTGGCGATCGTGTTGTCTGAGGAGGCGGTCCCGAAGTCGCCGGAGAAGATGATGCCCTCGCCGTTTGAGTCGATGATGTTGTGTTCGATCGTGGTGTGTTGGGCGTCGGGGTAGAGTTGGATTGCGCGGTCTGCGTTGTCGTAGATCACGTTTTCGAGGATCTGCGCGCCGGTGGATGACTCGACGTAGATGCCGTGGTCGTGGTTGGCGGCGGGTAGTTTTCCGCAGGCGTGGATGCGGTTGGCTTGGATGGTCGTGTTTGTGGCGCGTCCAAAGCTTGTGTCTGAGCCGACGTCGAAGCAGATCGCTGTGTGTTCGTTGGTGACGTCGTTGCTGGTGAACGTGGTGTGCGCGGCGTTGATGTCTGGGCTTGGTAGTTCGTTTGCGTTGCGCCCGTTGAGGTTCATGTTTGAGACGGTCACGTAGTTGGCGCCTTGGTGTATCCATAGGCGGCCGGTGAGCGTGGTGCGTTCTCCGGGGTCGCTGGTGATCGTGATTGGTGCGCCTGGGTTACCGGCGCGGGTGATGGTTACGTCTTCGGTGTGGGTGCCGCTCACGCACCCGGTTTGTCCGGCGGTGAGTGTGTCCGCGAGATGCTGGACGCTCGCGAATGGTTGGGTCGCGGTGCCTGGTGCCCTATCCGATCCGTTGCTCGCGGCGTATAGGTCGCAGGTCGTGCTCGCTGCTTGTGCTTGGCTTGAGAACAGCGCGGCGAGCGTGACGAGCAGGATGGTGAGCGCCAGGACGCTGCTGCGAGCACGATGGGTGGCGCTGGGAGCGGTATGGCCAGCGGGGCGCTTGGTATCGGTGGCGGTGGGACTGGTGTGGCTTGTCGTGGGGCAGGCGGTGACTGCCATGATGAGTCCATCGTCCAGACAGCCCCAAACCGCAATCGACTATCCGTCCATAGCACCGACCTGAGCTAGCGACTCGCCACTCGGTTCCGGGCGGTCCGCAGTTCCTCGATGGACACCTCACGGGTGAGCAGCAGAGTTCCCCCAAACGCAAGCGGTCCGAGGATCGCTCCAAAGGCCCACTGCCAGAGCTCGAGCGTGGCGCTTGTGCCCGCAAGCACAAGCACACCGCACATCGCGGTCGCGGCCAGGAGCGCGCGGGCGAGTACCGTGATCAGCGGTCGCAGATGGACTTCCAGGCTTCTGCGGCAGATCCATAGGTGAGCAGGGACATAGATGGCATAGCCGATGTCGCTGCCGACGGCACCCGCAACGATGCCGATGCGCGGGATGAGGATCACATCGACGAGCAGGTTTGCGGCGATTGCCGCTACGGCGATCGGGATTCGTACCGGTGCCTCGCCCAAATAGTTGACGCCTAGGGACACGAGCGGGGCGATGCCACTTAGGAATATGTATGGGGCGAGGGCTCGCAGGACATCCGCCGATTCGCCATAGCCGCTGCCAAGCCCGAGCCGTAGCAGAGGAGAGGCCCATATGAGTACAGGTGCCATCAATCCCGCTTGCACGAGCAGGAGCCACCTCAGCGCCTGCAAAAAAGCTTCCGAATCGGGGACTTTTGTGGGTGTGCGCGCCAAGCGCGGCGCCACCGCGCTGCCCCCGGCGACGCCGCCGTAGTGAAGGAAGGTCGCCAAGCGCAACGGAGCCTGGAAGAGCCCCGCGGCGCTCGCCCCGAGGTAGGCGCCGATCAACAACACATCCAACTGCTCAAAGAGTGTGAAGGCCGAATCCACGATTACGAGCGCTCGGGCGTATCCGGCGATCTGGCGCGCGAAGCCGTGTCCTTTGATGAGCTTCGAGGGCAAGGCATGGCGTCCCACGAGCTTTGCCGTGAGCGCCCCGCCGACCAAGGCTCCGAACAGGTAGCCGGCGGCGCGCCCAAAGGCAGCTCCGGTGGCGCCCGCGCCCAGTAGCACGAGCGCCATGCTCACCGCGAATTCCACGGCGCTCTCCGAGGCCATCACGCGCAACTGCGAGGTCATTCGGCCCATGGCCACGAATGCGCCGGCATAGAGCATGAACAGCGTCTGGCCAAACACGGCTATCGCGATGCCGCGGATCGGCCACGCGAGGCCCGCGATGCCATAGGCGCCGGCGATCGGACCCGCCAGGCCAAACAGGGCGGCGCATACAACGACGGCGACAGCTAGCTTGAGCCTGAGAGCATCAGCAAGCAGCGCGCCGAGGGTCGAGCGGTCATCGACGCGCTCGGCCAGAAAGCGCGCCACGGAGGCGCTGAGTCCGGCGTCGGCCGGCAGCACGAGCACCGCGCCGAGGCCGACGGCGATCGCGAACACTCCATAGCCCTCCGGGCCGAGGCGCCGGGCAAGGAAGATGGTGAGGATCGCCGTGAGTCCAGCGCTGAGCAACTGCGAAGTCAAAGCGACGCCCGCGCTGCGCACCAAACCCTTCTGCCCGGCTGAGCCAGTGTCTTCTCGCCCCTCCTCCTCCGCGCCTTGGAGATCCTCGCTTGGCACGTTCATCTGGTTCTCGATGCGGTCGGAGGGGCGGGCCAGAGCGGTTACGATACCCGCCACAGATGACGGGCGACCACTACATGAGCGTCATCAATCGCTTGGTCGCTCGCCTCGCAGGCGCCGCACCGATTGCGCGGACTTCAACGAGAAGCGGGTGAGGTTGTCCTTGAAATACACGCCCACCCGCGGCCATTCCATGGGGCTCCGTGGGCCGGGACGCAGGGCTGCGGCCGAGCTATATCCGGCCTCCCGCGCGGCATTGGCCACGCGCGCGTCCACATCGCCGTAGGGATAGGCCAACGTGCAACAAGGTCGTTTCAGATGCAGCTCGCAGGCCGACTTCGACTCGCTTAGCTCGCGAGCAAGCAAGCCATCCTCCAGCTGGGTGAGCCGCGGATGTGAGCAGGTGTGCGAGCCCACCTCCCAGCCTTGGCTTGCGAGCGTGTCCAGGTCGCCCCAACCGAGCGCTAGTAGCTCGCTTTCGTGCTCGTCCCCCAGCCAGCGGTCGATGCCCGGCCACGACATCGGCCGGTCGCTGCCGATGAAGTCCGTTGGCACGAAGATTGTGGCCGGCCATCCGAGGGCTTGCAGGACCGGGAGCCCGAACTTCAAGACAGAGCGGTAGCCATCGTCGAAGGTCACCGCCACCGTGCGGCCCGCCGGACTTGCGGTGGCCTGCGAGAAGGTCACTCCCCGGTAGCCTCGGTGCACGAGTCGCTCCAACTGACGCTCAAATAGCTCGGGGGTGGTGGAAAGCTGGGCTGGGAAACGCTCGCTGAGCGCGTGGTAGCAAAGCACCAGCGTGTCCTCCCCATAGGGCAACGACCTTTGGCTGCCGGCTGGTGGTTCGCTCTCTTTACTCATCCGCGTAGCTTCCGGGTCCAGGGAAGCCGCTTGGCAAACACACGATTGCGTGGCACCAACAGGCGATACGCGCACTTGTGCGCGAACGCCATCCGGCGCAAGCGCGCCGAGGCGGCATAGGTGGCAAAGCGCTCGCCTATCCGCCGGTACTCCTCATGCGCGGTGAACATGCTCATCGCTTCGAGCTGGCTGATGTGCAGCGCGTGGTAGAAGGAGCTCGCCGGGTTGGAGATCGGATGAGGGAACAGGTCATAGCGCGACCAGCCGCCCGTGTCCCAGCGGTGAAGGTTCACCGCCAAGGTCTCGGCGCCCGCCGCGAATCGGCCATGCGCCACGCCGCCGTCGAGGGCTATGGCGACGTCGCGCAGTCCCCACAGGGCGAAGATCGCGCCGTTGAGCACGTAGGAGGCCGGCTGCGTCGGATACTCCTCGGGGAACTCGCGAGCTCCGAGCATGGCCTGAACGCCTCCCTCTGCGCTTGGGATGGCAAACGGCTTCAGTGCGAGCAGCGCCGCCTCCGCCTGGCGCTGCTGGCCGGTGTGAGCGTGTAGCCGCACGAGCAGGCTGGCGCCCTGTCCTTGCGCCATCGCCGAGAGCCACGGGGCGGGCAGCGGCAGCGAATGAGGGTAGGGGAAGTGGTGCGTCCAGCCGCCCTCTCTGGGCCCAGTGCGCTCCTGGATCGCTAGCAGATGCTCGCCGCACCGAAGCGCTGCCTCGAGCCACCCCTCGCCCTCGCCGGCCAGGTAGCGCTCGTAGCAGCCGAGTCCCCACTGGATCACGTCCACGTGCAACTGCTCTGCCAGCGGCTCCAGCGCGACGGGCGGCCAGCGCTGCTCGGCGGCCTTGACGCGCATGTCGATCGGATAGCCGCTCACCCCCTGAGGGTCGATATACGAGCCGAGCGGCAGCGTGAAGCTTTTCGCGCTGGAGAGAAAGCCCGGTGAGTCTCGTCCGGTGACTGTGCTCGGCGCCTCCACTGCCATAGATTTATCAGCATGGCTGCCCCGTCGCCCACCCGCCGTCTGCGCGTTATGACGCTGATCGATCACGCGGACGTGGTGGGGGGCGCCGAGCTGCTCGCCGTGCGGGTTGCGGCCGGCCTTGATTCGACGCGCTTTGAGTCTCAGCTATGCGCGAGTCGCTCCCCCCGCCAGGGAGTCGATCCGGCGGTAGACGAGGCAATCGCGTG
>DATMPT010000231.1:0-2678 GCA_035567355.1 Solirubrobacteraceae bacterium | reverse complement strand
CTCCCACAGGTAGCGCTCGTAGTAGGTGGTCGTACGCGAAAGCAGCTCCAAGAGCCGCTCGCGGCGCACGCGGCGCTCGGCTTCGCGCGGATCCTCCTTCTCGACCTGCAACTCGATGCCTGCCCTGTCGGCCAAGAGCTCCAAGGCACCCTTGAAATCGACCCCCTCGGTCTCCTGCACGAACGTGAACACGTCGCCGGAGGCTTGACAGCCGAAGCAGTAGTAGACCTTCTCGACCGGCTCCACGCTGAAGGATGGGCTGCGCTCGTCGTGGAAAGGACACAGTCCCTCAAAGCTGCGCGCTCCCGCCTTGCGCAACTCGGTGCGCGTGGAGACGAGCTCCACGAAGTCGATCGCGTCGCGCACACGGTCACGCGATTCGGGGGTATAGCGAGCCATCGAAGCTACGCTAGCCCTTCTGCGAGCCGGCCGGGGCGCCCGCGCCGCCCCTCTGACGGGAACCTGTGTACGGGGTACCCGGATCAGCGGGCGAACACGCGCGGTACTTCAAGCTCTGTGTACTCCCTGATGCAGTACCGGTCGGTCATCCCTGCCACGTAATCGGCCACGCGATCGGCCAATTCGCTCTGCGGTCCACCGCGACCGTCGCCGGCCTCGCCGGCCTCCGCGGTACCGCCGGTCCCCGGCAACAGCTCGGGGTGCTGGGCGTAATGTTCGAACAGCTTCTTCACGACGTTGACGATGCGCGCGTGCTCTGCACGCACCGCGGGACCGAGGTATACGTGCTCGAACATGAACTTGCGCAGCTCCGCCATCGCCGGCCCCGCCTCGGGCCCCTGCACGATGTCCCCGGCGCGCGCCGAGTGCTCGACCATGTCGTGGACCAGCGCATCGATTCGTTGCGAGCCAGTCGCACCCAGTACGGCAATCGGTCGCTCGGGCAGGTCCTTCTCTGCCAGCAAGCCCGCTCGCATCGCGTCGTCGATGTCGTGGTTGATGTAAGCCACGCGATCGATCAAACGCACGATTCGCCCCTCCAAGGTCTGTGGCAGCGGCGCGCGGCTCGAGTGACAGGCGATCCCGTCGCGTACCTGCGTTGTCAAATTGAGTCCGGCTCCATCGCGCTCCAGGCGGTCCACGACGCGCAGCGAGTGCTCGTAGTGGCGAAACTCCCTGCCAAAGCGCTCTTTCAGGCAACTGTCGAGCGCTTCCTCGCCGATGTGCCCAAACGGTGGGTGCCCCAGGTCATGCCCGAGCCCGATTGCCTCGACCAAATCCTCGTTGAGGGCGAGCGCGCGCGCCACCGTGCGCGAGATCGCGGTCACCTCGAGCGTATGAGTCAGCCGCGTGCGGTAGTGGTCGCCCAAGGGCGCCACGAATACCTGTGTCTTGTGGGTGAGCCGGCGAAACGCCTTGCAGTGCACGATCCGGTCGCGGTCGCGCTGGAATGGGGTGCGCAGCCCGCAGTCCTGCTCGACGCGCGCCCTATGTGCCGGATAGGAGCGCGCCGCCAACGGTGAAAGCTCGTGCTCCTCGAGCGTCTTGCGACGCCCGGCAAATGCCGCCGCGACCGATTCCGTGTGGCTCGCGCTGCTCACGCAACCGATTGTGGCAGCGGCTTCGGTTGGCCCTGGTCGATCTGCGGGCCCTTTGCTCGCCGGCCGGTCGCGGGCATCAGGCGCACATGGGCGTGGTGCTCGAGCGTCTCGCTCACAGCTCGCTCGACCTGGCCCAGCACCCGCTCCTCGCCCGTGGGCGCCTCGCTCAAAGGTCTCCCGAGCGCCCCCGTCATGAACTCGTGCGCCCCCTCATCCAGCGCAAAGGCGCCCACCGTCCGAATCTCCACGGGAGACTCGGACGTCCAGCAGGATCTGCACACCACGCCGCCCGCGGCGCCGGAGAAGCCAACCAAGTGCTCGCGCTCACCGCAGCACGCGCACGCCCCCAGCTGTGGCGCCAAGCCGGCCGCGACAAGCAGCTTCAGGCGAAAGGCAAGCGCGCTTGCGCGAGTCGCCTCGGCCGGTTTCTCGTCGAGCAGGGACAACTGGCGGCAGAGCAGGTTGAACACGCCTGGATGTGGCTCTGAAGTCTCAAACAGGCGTCCAACCGCGTCGCACGCGCGCGCGGCGGCGTCCAGCGCGTGCGCATCGCCGCGCAGCCTCGAATAGCCGTTGACGGTCTGGGCCCCCGTCACCGTCAACAGCTCGCCGCGGCCTTCGTGCAGCTCGATCCGCAAGCGAAAGAAGGGCTCCAGGCGTCCCCCGAAGCGGCTGCGCGCGCGGCGCACCCCCTTGGCGATCGCGCCGATCCGGCCGCGATGGGGCGTGTACACGTGCAGGATGCGGTCGGCCTCGCCGTATCTCATCGAACGCAACACGACCGCTTCGGTCTCGAGGAGTCCCGCCATGCCTAAGGAGTCTAGGATCGACCGGGGCGGAGAGCCTTTTGGCTCATCGAGCACGGAAATCTGGCTCATCGAGCCCGAAAACCTAGCTATATTTTATGAAGTAATGGACGATCCCAGGCGAATAGTCGTTTATACGACCGAGCCGTGCTCTTTCTGCGCCCGCGTCAAGGGTCTCCTGAAGGCGCGCGGCCTCGAGTTCTCCGAGGTAAACCTCTCCAAGGACTTCCCCGGCCGCGTCGAGCTGGCCGGGCGCACCGGCATGATGACCTTCCCCCAGGTGCTCGTGGGCGAGGAGCTGCTCGGTGGCTTC
>DATMPT010000230.1:0-2469 GCA_035567355.1 Solirubrobacteraceae bacterium | reverse complement strand
AAGATCGCGCCTGTGAAGGATCGGGTCGACGAGGTGATGGGGGACCTCGACACCCTGCAGAGGATCGTCGTGGTGCGCAGCAAGGGCACCCCGTGCGAGATGAAGCCCGGTCGCGACGTCTACTACGACGAGATCCTCGCCGATGCAGAGGGGCGGGCGGGAACTGAATCTCCGGCTGAGCCGCTCGACGCCGAGCACCCGCTCTACATCCTCTACACCTCCGGCTCGACCGCCAAGCCGAAGGGCATCTTGCACACGACGGGCGGCTACTTGACCGGTGTCTCGGCTACCCATCGCTACGTGTTCGACCTAAAAGCCGACTCCGACGTCTACTGGTGCGCCGCCGACGTCGGCTGGGTCACCGGCCACTCCTACATCGTCTACGGTCCGCTGGCCAACGGTGCCACCTCGGTGATGTGGGAGGGCGCCCCCGACTATCCCCACAAGGGCATCTGGTGGGAGCTGATCGAGCGCTACAAAGTGTCGATCCTCTACTGCGCGCCCACCGCGATCCGCGCGTGCATCAAGTGGGGGGCACAGTGGCCGGCCAAGCACGACCTCTCCTCCCTGCGCCTGCTCGGCACGGTGGGCGAGCCGATCAATCCGAAGGCGTGGCTCTGGTACCACAAGGTGATCGGGGGCGAACGGTGCCCGATCGTGGACACCTGGTGGCAGACCGAGACCGGCGCGATCATGATCACTCCCCTGCCGGGCATCACGGCCACCAAGCCAGGCTCGGCCACGCAGCCCTTCCCGGGGGTTGGGGCCCAGGTATTGAGCGAGTCGAGCGGCGAGCCGATCGTCGAAGGCCAGGGATTGCTCGTGCTCACCAAACCGTGGCCTTCGATGCTGCGCACCCTCTACAAGGAGGAGGAGCGCTTCATCGAGACCTACTTCAGCCGCTTCGGCCGGGAGACCTACTTGGTGGGGGACGCCGCGCGCGTGGACGGAGACGGATACATCTGGGTGATCGGGCGCATCGACGACGTCGTCAACGTGTCCGGGCACCGGCTCTCAACAGCCGAGGTCGAGTCCGCGATCGTGGCCCACCCCGACGTGGCCGAGGCCGCCGTGATCGGACAGCACGACGAGCAGACCGGCCAGGCGATCGTCGCGTTCGTAACGCTTCAAGGGGATCTGCAAGGCGACGAGGCGGAGATCGCGAGCATCCGCGAAACCGTCGCCGAGCGAATCGGCAAGTTCGCGCGGCCGAAGCGCATCATCTGGTCAGACGACCTGCCCAAGACCCGCTCGGGCAAGATCATGCGCCGCCTCTTGCGCGACATCGCCGAGGGACGTGCCCTGGGTGACGTGACGACCTTGCGCGACCCGACCGTCACGGCCCAATTGCAGGAGCGCGTCAGGGAGCTGCAGGCAAGCGAAGCGTAGGGATTTTTACGTGTGCTGTGCTGAGCGGCGCATGCGCCGCTCAGTCGGACCGCACATGTGCGGTCCGGGGCAGGGCCGCATGCGGCCCTGCTGACCTTGCCGCATGCGGCAAGGTCCCCAAAAGGATTGATCTACACCTTGCGGTGCTCAGGCACCCATGTGCCGTCCTCCTGGCGCGTGAAGTCTTGGAACAGCCCCGGCGCCTCGGCCTGCATGATCTTCGCGACCTTATCGAACACGAGGCGTAGCTCCTCCTCGGCGCCCGCGGCCGTGCGCATCTCGATCACGTGGCGCAGGGTGCGGGCGTTGGCCGTCCACAGGATGTCGGTCGAGAGGCCGATCGGGGCGAGGCGGCGCAACGCGGAGGTGACCTCCTTCTTGACGTGAAACGGCACACCCTCCTCCTCGATGCCGAGCTCCTCGGCGGCGCTCACCTGGAACTCCTCGAGCTGCTCGACGATGCTCAAGACCTGCTCGCGCACGGGCTCCAAGGCGGGCGGCACCCTGAAGCCGATGTCCGTGAGGCGGACGTAGCGCAAGCTCTCCTGGCTGAAGGCCGAGCCGGCCCTGTGGCGCACGAGCTCATGGGTAAAAGCCCTGCTCACGTTGCGGAATGCGAACGACCAGTTGGCGTGCTCGAGCACGCTCCCGTGGGCGCTGCGCAGGATGTTGGCGAAGTATTCCCTCTGGTCAGTGCGCACCTTCGTCACGTTCGGGTTCAGCCCCGGCTCCCAGCTGCGGTAGCACGCCCTGCCGCCAAACTCCACGATCAGCTCGCCGTGATTGAGATCCCTCCCCGCCCCGCCGCCGGACTCCTCCAGGCGGCGCTCGAGCCAGGACTCGCCGCCGACGTCCGCCAGATAGGCGCGCATTCCCTCGACGTCGATCGAGGGACGGGCGATCAGGAAGACAGTGGGATTGGTCTCGTGCACGGTGGCGGGCGATGCTACAACCCTGGTCGGGCGTCTCGAGATGGAGGTTGGTCCTTTGCCGCCCCAAAGCATGGTTCGGGTCCACGGTGGCGGGGTAGGTTTCGATTCCTCTCGGGGTCCGGGGTTTTCTCTCGGGTCCCCACTAGAC
>DATMPT010000229.1:0-8553 GCA_035567355.1 Solirubrobacteraceae bacterium | reverse complement strand
GCAATGCCAGCGGACTCTGCGAGGGCGCCGGATGTGCGGATCCGCATCTGGTGAGCCACAGCGGCTCCCGTGGCTCCCGTGCCTGAGGACAAGGTCTCCCCCACGCCTCGCTCGAAGATCCGCGCGCGGATTGTGCTGGGCTCGAGCTGTGTGAACCAAGAGACGTTGGTTCGATTGGGGAAAAGCTCGTGCGCTTCGATGGCTCCTCCGATCGCGGGCAAGTCGAGCGCCTCCAAGGTGGCCACGTCGGGGACGTGGATCGCGCACTGGGGATTGCCGATCGCCACATGCTGGAAGCTCCATGCGCGTCCTTCGGCGATGAGCTCGCCGTGGCCGTCGGCGGGACCGTCCGGGAAATCCTTGGAGGTGAGCGACGCGTGGCCCATGTCCACCCGGCAGGTGTCAGGGCCCGTGATCGTGGGGCGTATCTCTCCTGCGGCGGTTTGGATCGAGAAGACGTCCTCATCGGTCCAGCCGCGCCGGCGCAGGTAGAGGATCGCCTCGCGCGCACCGTTGCCAGACAGCTCTGCCTCCGAGCCGTCGGGGTTGTAGATGCGCAGACTCGCCACGAAGCGAGGGTCCGCAGAGCGGGCTAGCAGCAGTATCCCGTCGGCGAATACCCCGAAGTGAGCGGTGCAGAGCTTGCGGATGAGCACCGGCGTCAGCTCGAATGGGAGCTCTGAGCGCTCGAGGATCACGTAGTCGTTGCCGAGTGCTTGCCACTTCTCGAATCTCATGCGGAGGGCGACTCTAGCTGGCCGAGCATGAGGTCTATCTCTTCGGCTACTTGATCGGGCGAATCGTCTGTCAGCTCGATCAAGTTAACCCCAGCCAGCTTGCGCATCCAGGTGAGCTGGCGGCGGGCGTAGTTGCGCGTGTGGCGCTTCATCGACTCCGTGTCGCCAGCGAGCAACTGCTCGAAGCCGAGCGCCTTGCGCGCTGTTGCACTTGCACCCATGACGTGCGCGTGCGTGACTTGCTCACGCACGCCGGCTGCGAGCATGGCCTCTACACGCGCGTCGATGCGTACGTAGAGCGCCTCGCGCTCCATTGTCAAGCCGACCAGCAGGGTGGGTTGGCGCATCTCCTCTGTCCATAGCTGTGAGGGTCCGCTGGGTGGCTCCAGCTCGCCTGCCTCGAAGAGCTCCAAGGAGCGCACCAGGCGGTGGCTGTCGTTTGGATCGATTCCCGCAGCCGCCCACGGGGCTCGCTGGGCGAGTTGTGCGTGCAGCGCCGGGGCGCCGTAGCGTTCGAGCTCGATTGTCCAGCGCTCGCGCAAACCCTCGGCCGGAGGGGGGCGCAGGTCGAGCTGGGTGAGTGCCGCGCGCAGGTACAGGCCGGTTCCGCCGACCACGATCGGCCGGCGGCCTTCGGCGAGGGCATCGTCGATCTCGGCATGCGCGAGCTCTGCGTACTGGCCGACGCTGAAGCTCGCGTCGATCGGCAGGAACGACACGAGCCGGTGCTCCAGATCGGCCTGCTCGGAAGGCGTGGCCACACCTGTGAGGGTCTCGATCCCTTGGTAGACCTGCAAAGCATCTGCCGAGACCGCCACGGGGCGCTCGCCGCGTGCGCGCAAGCGTTGCGCGAGCGCTACCGCTACCGCGGTCTTGCCGATGCCGGTGGGGCCGAACAGGGCGATCACATGCATTCGGGAGGACATTCGCGTAGGCTTGCACCTCATGCAGATCTCCGGCTCCACGGTGCTTCTCACCGGCGCGACGGGTGGCCTTGGCCATGCGATCGCGCGTGCCCTGTCGGTAAAGGGCGCGAAGCTGATTCTCAGCGGGCGGCGCGTCGACGTGCTGAAGCCGCTGGCCTCCGAGCTCGATGCGCGCGCTCTCGCGGTCGATCTGAGCGAGCCCGCGGAGGTGGACCGTCTCCTTGCAGAGGCCGGTGAGCTCGACATCCTCGTGGCAAACGCGGCGTTGCCTGGCAGCGGCAAGCTCGACTCGCTCACGATGGAGCAGATCGATCGCGCGCTCGAGGTAAACCTACGCGCGCCAATCGCGATGGCCCACGCGCTTGCCCCGGAGATGGTGGCGAGGGGTCGGGGCCAGCTCGTATTCATGTCTTCTTTGTCGGGCAAGGCCGCCACGGCTGGAAGCTCGATCTACAACGCCACCAAGTTCGGCTTGCGTGGCTTTGCCGGGGCCATGCGTGCCGAGTTGCACGGCACCGGAGTGGGCGTCTCTGCGGTCTTCCCCGGCTTCATCCGTGAAGCGGGCATGTTCGCCGATGCGGAAGTCAAGCTGCCGAGGGGCGTTGGCACGCGCAGCCCCCAAGATGTCGCCAAGGCTGTAGTTGAGGCGATCGAGCGCAACCGTGGCGAGATCGACGTCGCGCCGTTCTCGCTGCGCATGGGCTCCGCCTTCGCTGGTCTGGCGCCAGAGCTCTCAGCTGCGGTCACACGCAAGTCGGGCAGCGACAAGATCGCATATGACCTGGCCGACGGCCACCGCGCCAAGCGCTAGGACGCACAGCTGGGCGGCGCCATACTGCGTCCTCGGTCGCTCGTGTGCATAGCACGCCACGCTCCCTGCGTCCTTGTCTGGCTTGCCCAGTGAGCGTCCTAGTGGCTTCCTTCAATAAGTAAGAGCGCCGAAGACGCAAATCCCCGCCGCAGGGTGCCACCGGTCCTCTACTGCTCAGGCGGCGCGGGTGTCTGACTCGGCTGGCTCGGGCGCTACCGTCAGTGGGGTCTCGGTGCCCTGGATCGGCCTGACCTTGTCGGCCCCGATCCCGAGCGCCGCGTAGACCTTGCGCTCGATCTCCCCGGCGATCGCCGGGTTCTCCTCGAGGTAAGACTTTGCGTTGCCCCGGCCCTGACCCAGGCGCTCGTTTCCGTAGGAGAAGAACGAGCCGGACTTGGTGACGATACCGTGCTCGATCCCCAGGTCGACCAAGCAGCCGGCCGTCGAGATGCCCTTGCCGAACTCGATGTCGAACTCGGCCTGGCGGAAGGGCGCGGCGAGCTTGTTCTTGACGACCTTCACCCTCACCCTGTTGCCGACCGCCTCGGTGCCGTCCTTGAGCGTCTCGATGCGCCTGATGTCAAGGCGCTGGGAGGCGTAGAACTTCAGCGCGCGTCCGCCGGGCTGAGTCTCCGGCGAGCCGAACATCACTCCCACCTTTTCGCGGATCTGGTTGGTCAGGATGCAGAGCGTGCCGGTGCGGTTCAAGTTGCCGGCGATCTTGCGCATCGCCTGGCTCATCATGCGCGCCTGCGCACCGACGGTCTGGTCGCCCATCTGCCCCTCGAGCTCTACGCGTGGCGTCAGCGCGGCGACGGAGTCGATCGCCACGACGTCCACCGCCCCGGAGCGCACGAGCATGTCGGCGATCTCCAGCGCCTGCTCGCCGTAGTCAGGCTGGGAGACGAGCAGCTCGTCGATGTCCACGCCGATCTCCTTGGCGTACAAGGGGTCCATCGCGTGCTCGGCGTCGATGAACGCGCACACGCCACCGAGCTTCTGGGCTTCGGCGAGCACGTGGTAGATCAGCGTCGTCTTGCCCGATGACTCGGGGCCGAACACCTCGACGATGCGCCCCTTGGGCACGCCGCCGATGCCGAGCGCCAAGTCGAGCGACAGCGCGCCCGTGGGGATCGCGTCCACGCGCACCTGGGCGCCCTCGTCGCCCATGCGCATGACCGAGCCCTTGCCGAACTCGCGCTCGATCTGGCCGAGCGCACCTTGCAGGGCCGCGTCGCGCGCCTTTGCGGCCTTCTCCTCATCGGTCACGGGCATCGTGTCCTCCTGTCGCAGTTGGAGGCTTAAAAGTAGAGGTGGGTCCGGACGGAACTGTGCGAACACGCGTTCGACTCGCCGCGTGGCGCGCCCGGCGACACCCAGCCGTGCCCGATGTGGCGAGTGGCAGCGCTTCTACATGCGCGCACGAGTCACGCTCTCTGATGAACACGCAACCCGGCCCGGCTTAGCCGGTGTCGGCACGCTACCCGTCAGAGACCCGCACGCGCCACCAGGCTCTCCTCACCGGAGAGCGTCTGGCTCGTGGCTGCGGTGATCTCGACCTGCGCTAGCTCGCCAGGGACGGCGAGGCCGGCGAAGTTGACGACCTTGTTGTGGCGCGTGCGCCCTCGCCGGCGCTCGGGATCGGTGCGCGAGGGACCTTCCACGAGGACCTCCAAGGTGCGTCCGACAAAGCGCTGTGCGCGCTCCAGGGCGCGGCGCTGGACGACCTCCAGGAGGCGTTCCATGCGCTCCACCTTGACCGGGTGCGCCACGATGCCCTCGGTGATTTCGGCCGCCTCCGTGCCCCTGCGAGGCGAGAAGATGAACGTGAACGCGCTGTCGTAGCCGACCCGCTCGGCCACATCGAGCGTCTGCTCGAAGTCCTGCTCGCTCTCCCCCGGGAAGCCCACGATGATGTCGGTAGTGAGCGCCACGTCAGGCACGTGCTCACGGATCAAAGCCACGCGGTCGAGATAGCGCTCGCGGTCATATGTGCGGCGCATCGCCTCGAGGATGCGGCTGGAGCCCGATTGCAGGGGCAGGTGGATGTGCTCGCACACACTGTCAAGCTCCGCGTGCGCGCGAATTACATCCTCCTTCATGTCCTTCGGGTGCGGGCTCGTGTAGCGGATGCGCTCGATCCCCTCGATCGAGTCCAGAGCGTGAAGCAACTCGGCGAAGGTACGCGAACGGGCTTTAACGCGTGCGCGCGAGTCACCCCCGACAGAAATACCCACTCCCTCTCCCTCGATGCGCAGATCGCGCCCATAGGAGTTCACGTTCTGGCCCAGCAGCGTCACCTCGCGCACTCCCTCTCGCGCCATTGCCTCGACCTCCGCCACGAGCTCCTCGAGCGGCCGTGACACCTCGCGCCCGCGGGTGCTCGGCACGATGCAATAGGAGCAGCGGCAGTTGCAGCCAACGCTGATCTGCAGCCAGCCCTGGAACGGACGTGCGCGCTTGGCGGGCAGATGTCCTGTGAAGCCCTCGAACTCGAAGTACCCCTGTGCGGTCAGCGAGTCGCTTGTCAAGAACTCGGCGAGCTTGTGCGTTTGGCCCGGGCCAAACGCCACGTCCACGAACGGGAAGCGCTCGAACACCTCCTCCTTGACAGACTGCGCCCAGCAGCCCCCCACCCCAACGATCCGTTCGGGCTGTTCGCGCTTCAGCCGCTTGGCCTCTCCCAGGTGCGCGACGAAGCGGCTGTCCGCCGTCTCGCGGATCGAGCACGTGTTGAACAGGATCAGGTCGGCCTGCCCGCGCTCGGGCGCCTCGCTGTAGCCGAGCGACTCGAGCATGCCCTTCATCCGCTCGGAGTCGTGCTCGTTCATCTGGCAACCGAAGGTGGTGAGGTGGTAGCGCTTCATGCTCCGATAGAGAGTAGCCCGCCTTGGTTCCTTTGCGCTAGCTGCAAGGACGCCCTACGCGCGCGCGTAGGGCCCTCCGGTTCGAATGTCACAACCGCCAGAGCTCAAACGATCGGATAAGACGCGAGCGGTTCGTAGCTCGCCCCGTCGGGCGATAGCCACGAGCGATACAGAATCAGCTCGCTTGGCACAAAAGTCAGCGCCGGCGTCGGTGGCAGGGCGCGCTCGCGCGGGGACGAGCCTGGGTGCACGCGGGCGACGGTGACGTGTGGGCGAAAATAGCGGTGCTTCGATGTACGAGCGGGTTGCTTCGCCGAGCTGGTGGACTGCCGCTCCATGACCTTGCCACAGGCAGCCACGACCGACTTCCGCAGGCCCGCGAGCCGGCCCTGCTCGTCGTGTAGCTCGACCGCCAGAGCACGCGGGCGTCGCGGGGGCAGCCACAGCGGCGCTCCAAGCGACAGCTCGCCGGCCGGTCCGGCGCACTCCGCGAGCTGCGCCATGATCGGGTCGATCTCCTCCGTGGAGCGATTGCCGAGAAAACAGAGCGTTACATGCAACAGCTCGGCGTCCAGCACGCGGGGTGGCGCTCCGGAGCGGCGGCTCATGTCTCGCACAGCCGCGAGTGCCCACCCGGCGAGCTGCTCGCAGACGCCCGACGGCGGGTCTACCGCTACGAACAAGCGCGCTGTGGGAGCACGGTGCACCGTCCCAGCGTAGGCGAGGCGAGCCAGGCGGTGGCGCTCTGCTGGCGATCGCCCGGAGGTCGTGCCTGCGCGTCAGTTCGGGTTGATCGCCTCTGTGTCGCTCAACAGGCGGCGCACCAGATGCATCGCCACCAAAGCGGCCCGCTCGCGCACGTCGGCCCTGCCGCCGGGCAGGCGCACCGAGCGCGTCAGGTATCCGCCCTCGGGTCCGGCGACGCTGAACCAAACAAGCCCCACGGGCTTCTCCTCGCTACCGCCGCCCGGCCCAGCGATGCCCGTTAGGCCAACGCCCACATCGGCGCCGAGCCGGTCCCTTGCACCGGACGCGAGCGCCCTGGCGACCTCTTCGGAAACGGCCCCGTGGCGTTCAATCGCCTCGCGCGGCACGCCGGCCTGGTCAACCTTCACATCGTTTGCGTAGGCGACGATGCCGCCGAGCACGTACTCCGAAGCACCCGGTGGGTTCGTCAGGCGCGCGGCAAGCAACCCTCCCGTGCACGACTCGGCCACGGCGATCGTGCGCTTGGGCCCACCCCCATCCCCTCTGAGCAACGCAGCCACCTGCTCGTCGACGGTTGTGCCGTCGGTTGAGTAGAGCGTGTCGGCGTGGCGCATGGCCACGATTCCAGCGAACGCGTCATAGGCGTCCTGGGCATCGGGCTCGTAGCGGGTCACGATCTCGATCTCGCCGCCGCGCAGGCAGGTCGTGATCTCGAGGCTCGCCAGATCGACTCCTTCGCGCTCGGCGTGGCGCAGGGTCTCGGCGATCTCCGACTCGGGGATCCCGAACAGGCGTAGCATGCGTTGGCGATAGTCGCGGGCCCCCGCGACGGCTGCCTGCCACGCCGCGGTCGCGATCGCCTGGCTCCACATCGGCTGCAGCTCGCGCGGCGGTCCGGGCAGCACGACCACCGTCGGTCCATTGCGCCCCTCGGCGGGTGCCACAACAAGTCCAGGGGCTGTGCCGACGGGCTCGAGCACGGTCGCCCCGCGCGGGATCGTGGCCTGCTTGCGGTTGCCGTGCGCGATCGCGTCGCGATCGAGGTTGGGGTAGCGCGCCGCCAAGGGACGCAGGATCTCGGCGATGCGCTCCTCCAATGCCTCGTCGAGCGCCATCTCGCGGCCTTGGAAGGCCCCCACGACCTCCGCCGTCAAGTCATCGGCGGTCGGACCGAGGCCGCCGCTGGTCAAGACCACGTCGATGTCCTGCGCGGCCATGAACTGGAGCGCGGCCCGCATGTCGGCCGGGCGGTCGCCCACGATCGTGATGTGCGCAAGATCGACGCCCGCCTCCAGCAGGCGCTCGGCCAGCCAGGGGCCGTTGCGGTCGCGCACGCGCCCGCTCAAGACCTCGGTACCGGTCACCACGATGCCCGCGCGCGGAGCGTCGTCTTTCATTCGCACTTGGGCTGCTGGCTGGTAGCGAGCGTGCGGCGTCCGCTACTCGTGATCGAGTAGGCGATCGGCTTGCTCGATGCGGGCACGCTCTGTGCTTTGCCGTCGATATACATCGTGACAGCGTTGTTGCCGAGCAGCAGCTCGAAGCGGGTCGAATGATAGGCACGCGGCGTGTAGGAGCCCGGTTCGAGTGTGAGCCCCGGAATGCGCTTGGCCCCGGTGGCGTCGATCAGGCACACATACACAGCCGCCGTGGGGTGTAGCGACAGGGCCACGCGCGCAGCCGTGCCGGCTTGGGTCGCGGCGGAATGCCCGCCGTGCGACTTGTGGCGCGAGCTGTGGGCTCCCCGGGTCGTGGTCGAGCCTACCTGTGCCGGTGGGGAGCCTCCGCCTTTTTTCGAGAGCAGCCCGACGATCAGCAGCACGATCACGACGCCGACGACGCCGATCGCGATCATGTAGCCACGCGAGGGCCCCGAGCCGCCGCCGCCAGCGCGCGCGCGCGCCCTGCGCGGGGCGCTCATCACCGGCTGGTGCTCCAGCTCGCTCGGCTGCTCGTAGAAGCGGCGGTATTCGTCGACCAAGGCCTTGTCGTCGAGACCTAGGGCCTGGGCATAGGTGCGCAGAAAGCTGCGCACGAATGTGGGCCCGGGCAAAAGGTCCCACTCCTCGTTCTCCAAGGCGCGCAAATACTTGGCGCGGATCTTCGTCTGTGCCTCGATCTCGGACACGTCGATGCGAGCACGCATACGCGCTTCTCGCAGTGTCGCTCCGATCTCGGCCATGTCAGCGCAACAGGCTAGTGACTCCGGCCCGAACAAGTGTGTTCCGACCGGCACATGTGCCGGTCGGCCGGACGGTGCATGCACCGTCCGGGACAGCGCCGCATGCGGCGCTGTCTTCCCGATATTGGGTAAGGGTCACATCTCAACCTGGAATCGGCGTCTCGCTCGGAGCCTCCGCGCCGCTGGACTCGCCCAGCATCGCGAGCACCCTTGCCACGTCTCCCTCGCCAATCAGGACCTGACGCGGCTTGGACCCGTCGTAGCCCGAGATCACGCCGCGGCGCTCGAGCATGTCGATCAGCCGGCCCGCGCGCGTATAGCC
>DATMPT010000228.1:0-4399 GCA_035567355.1 Solirubrobacteraceae bacterium | reverse complement strand
ATCAGCTTGGCCGCGCTCGAGAGCGCACTGGCGCTCACGTCACCGCCGAAGATCGGCACCAAGGCCGTGCGGTAGCCGAGCGCTTGGAAGTCGGCGGGACGCTCGGGGTGCTCGATGCGGCAGGTCTGGCGCAGGCCCAGTCCCTGGCGGCGGCGATAGACGATGTAGCCGACCATGCCAAGCACCATCCACGGAATACCTACAAGGCGCGCCTCAGGGTGGGTGGCGAGGACCACGACCCAAACCGTGGCCGTGCCGATCCCGCCGATCACCGCCGTGAGTGGGATCGAAGCGCCGCGGATAGCCACGTTCCAGGGCATCCGGTAGGGCCGTTCTTGGTCGGGCTTCTTGACCCGCAGGGCGATCACCGAGATGTGGGCCACGGTGAAGGAGAGCAAGGCTCCGAATGAGTAGAGGTTGCCGAGCACATTCGTGTTGCCGTACAACACGAGCAGGCCGGCCAAGCCGGAGAAGAACACGATCGTGAACCAAGGCGTGCGAAAGCGGGCGTGCAACCGCGAGAATATGCCCGGCAACTGGCGGTGCTCGGCCAAGGACCACGACAGTCGCGAGATGCCTATCATGCCCGCGTTGGTCGCGATGAACAGGATCGTCGCGGCCAAAAGCCCGACGTAATACTGGGCGAGCGTCAGCACAGTGCCGTGCAGGCCCAGGCGCGAGACGATGCCCAGGACCGGGTCGTTCTGGAAGCCACCGTTGCCTTCGACTCCCAGCAAGGTTTGGAATTGGTGTGGATGGCCGGGAATCGCCGTCACGGGCAGCGCCGAAAGCGCGATCATCGAGATGCCTAGGTACACGCCGAGCACGGCGAGCACCACGAGGTTGACCGCCTTGGGCACCTGTTTGCCCGGGTCGCGCGCCTCCTCGGCCATGTTCGAGACGGTCTCGATGCCGGTGTAGGCGAGCATCGCTAGCGACAGCGCGAAGATCAGTTCGTGCCAGCTCGGCACCTTGCCGAGGTGGACCTGGTGGATCAGGAGCGCGGGATCGAGTACTAGCACCGCGCCGATCGCCACGAGCAGGACCTGCGTGGAGAGGTCCACGATCGCAAGGATGAAGTTGAGCTTGGCCGACTCCCCCAACCCCCGGATGTTCAGCCCGGCCAAGGCAACCACCACGATCAGCCCACCGAAGATGTCCCCCGGGTTGTGGTTGAGCCCTCCCAGTCCCGGAAAAGTGCTCAGGTAGTGGGGCACGAAGAAGGCAGAGATCGCGATCGTGAGGATGTAATCGAGGCTCAAAGCCCAGCCGGCGAAGAAGGAGACGAGCTCGTTGAAGGCGTGGCGTGCAAAGGACGATGAGCCGCCCGCCTCGGGGAACATGGAGGCGCCCTCCGCGTAGGTCTTGGCCGTCAGGGCAAACAGCCCCCCCGCGAACAGGAACACAAGCGGTGTGAGCCCGAGCGCGTGCGCGGCGACGAGGCCGAGTGCGTAGTAGATCGATGATCCGACATTGCCGTAAGCGGTCGCGAACAGGCCGGAGGTCCCGACCGATCTGCGCAGGCCGTGCTCGCTGAGACGTGCCATCTAGACGGAGCGTATAGAGAGCGCCCGCCGCACAGAAGCCGCCGTTGCCTCAAAGCGCTCCACCGGCCAAACGACCCGCTCGAGGTTCGGATCGCCTGAATGCAATATCGCGTGCAAGCACAGCGCGAGTGCAGGAAGCACGCATATGATCCCGACGGCCTGGCGCCGCAAGGACAGCAGGCGCCCTCCGATCCCTTTCGACCACAACTTCAGTCATGGACAAGACACGTCGCGGCAACTACAACTCAGGTGAGGATTTCGTCCTCGAATATGGCGACCTGCGCTTCACGTTCAACGAACGCGACTTCTCAGAACGGTGCGAGCAGGCGGCGCTGAAGCTCGGCTTCGTCGGCGGGCGCCTCGGCGAGGATGAGCTCGAGGATCTCGTCAACCTTGCCGTCAACGGCGACATCCAAGATCCCGCCTCCGCGCTCGGCGAGCACGTCAACGAGTGCTGGCCTGAAATCGTGGGTCCGGCCGAGCGCTCGCTCGTGCACTGGCTGCGCCGGCTCGTGTTCAGGGGCGCGTGGCTGGACCAGCGCGTCAACGAGGGCGAGCTGACGTTCGCCTTCGTCGAGGAGACCGGCAGTTTCGTCTACGTGCAGCATGACCGCTGCGGCGAGCCGATCGAGCTCGCCCCCGAGCCATCCTGGGGCCGGGTCGCCTACCGCGGGTAGCTTGGACTAGAGGGTCGATGAGCAAGCGAGACTTTGATTGAAATTCCCACCCGCCCGCCTGGCGTGCTAGGCACGCGTGCTGACCGTTCGGAGATCCCATCGATCTTCGAACGGTAGGACGCAGTATCGCGCGGCTCAGCGGCCCTCTAGCCGGCCGCCTGGGCGCGAGCGCGCATAATCTCCTGCGCCCCGTCCTCGCCGACAAGCAGCTCTGGCTTCAGAGTGCCGCTCGCCACCAGGTCGAGCGCCGGCAAGAGGCCACTGCCGGCACGGACCGCGTCCAGGGCGATCACGGTGCTCTCACCGCCGTAGGGTTGCGCCGCGGTGGCGATCACGGTCAGCGAGCCGGCGTCGCTCAGGTTGCGGGCAGCTGCCAGCGCTTTGCGTGCGCTGTGCGGGTGTAGGGCGTCGAGGCCGTCGATCAGGACGACCGCGTCTCCACCGCGTGAGGCGATGCGCTTGGCCGTCTCGATGGCCGTCTCGACCGCCTGTCCTTGAGCGTCGGGCGAGGCCGCAAACGTGAGCGTCGCGACGGGCGCGAGCGGTCCCCGCTGCCACTCGCCGACCTCCTCCGGGCGCACCCCCGCGAGCACCAGCGTCACCTCCAAGCCCTCGCGCCCGGCGAGGGCTCCGAGGACGCGCCGCAAGGTCTCCGTCTTGCCGGCGCGCGCACCGCCTACGATCACCGCCCGGGAACCGCGGCCGAGCGGCGTAAGCCACTCGATCGCCTTGAGCATGGGCTCCTCCGAGTCAAAGGCAAGGCGCTCGCTGGGATATGAGACCGGAAGATCGTCATAACGCGTTCCCTCGGCCACGATGTCGGCCGGCTGCCCGTTGATCGTGTCGATGCGGACGAGCGACGAGTAGCGCTCGGATCGGCGTGGCGTGCGCACGGGCCCGCTCACGCGATCGCCGGAGACGAGCTCGCAGCGACGTACCTGGGCGGCGGAGATGTAGACATCACCCTCGGAAGGCTCGGGTGGCTCCACGCGCAGGAAGGCCGAGCCGTTACCCAGCACCTCGACTACCCCCTCAGCACTGCGCTCTGGCTCGCCGGGCTTCTCATGCTCGGCTCGGCCACGACGCGCACGCGGCGCACGATCGGGGCCGGGCCGCGACTCCTGCTCCTCGGACACAGACTTGGCCTCGGCCGAAGGCTTGGCGGCCGAACGACGCGAGCGCGTGCCGCGCGAGCGCCGGGCGGGACTAGGAGGCTCGGACTCCTGGTTTGCGTCGCCGGAGTCCTCCTCCTTATCGCCGAGGATCGCATCGATCAGGTCGGCCTTGCGCAAGCGCCGAAAGCCCTCCAAACCGATCTGGTCGGCGATCAGATGGAGGTCTGAAAGCGGACTGGCCTGAAGCTCGGAGCGGTCGAGCACTGTCATGTGGTTCTCCTTCATCGTGGTTGGGCGGTTGGCGTCCGGCCGCGTTGGACAGCGGCCGGCACCCACGTGCGTTTCATACCTTAGCCTGCCGCCCGGCCCGATGGTCACGGCCTCTGAGTAGACCGCTAGCGCGAGGCGTCGGCGCTGGGCTCCTCGTATCGCAGTTCCTCGGCTAGCGCCAGATCCCTGCTCGGAGGCTCGTCCCCGGCAAGCGCGGCGCGTACCTTCAGGTAGTCGGCAGCGGCGGCGGCGTCGTGGACACGGAAGATGTGCGCGCCCTGCTCTATGCCGTGGGCGAGCGCCGCCAGGGTGCCTGGGAGGCGCTCACGCGGTGACTTGCCGGTGAGCGCTCCGATGAAGTCCTTGCGCGAAGCAGCCATCAGAATCGGGCAGCGAAGCTCGTGCAAGCGCGCGAGATGGGCGAGCAGTTCGATAGTTTGCGCCGGCGTCTTGGCGAAGTCGGGCCCGGGATCGACGATCAACTGCTCAGCAGCGACACCCGCCCGCCGGGCACGCGCGATCCGCTCTCCCAGGAAGGAGAGGACATCCTGCACAACATCCTCGTATAGCGCCGGATCCTGCAGGCGCTGCTTGGGGACGGCGCGCGTATGCATCACGACAAGCGCGGCGCCCGACCGGGCGCACAGCTCCGCCAACTCGGGGTCGCGCAGGCCAGAGACGTCGTTGACGATCGAGGCTCCCGCGGCGAGCGCCGCTTGGGCAACCCGGGGCTTGTAGGTGTCCACCGAGACGATCGCGTCGAAGTCGGCCACCAGGCGCTCGATCAGGG
>DATMPT010000227.1:0-2744 GCA_035567355.1 Solirubrobacteraceae bacterium | reverse complement strand
GGGCGCTATGCCCGAATCGCGAACCCGGATCGCAAAAGGGAAAGGGTGCCCACGACCGGTGCCCTGAGCTTGCCGGTAGCTCGACCGGCTACTGCGATGCGGGTTGCGCGAGGGCGCGCGTGCGCCGCTCGAAGGAAAGCTCGGCCTCGAAGTTGGCGTCGTCTCCGTGGGCGAACGTCACGGGCCCGTCGCGCTCGAGCATCGTCACGAAGGCATCGACGATCTCGGCGTCGAGCTGGCGTCCCGCAACGCGCCGCAGCTCGGCGATCGCGTCTTGGGGGATCATGGGCGAGCGGTAGGAGTCGCGTGCGGTGAGCGTGTCGTACACGCTGCACACCGCCACGATCCGCGAGGCGAGCGGGATCTCGCTGCCGATCAGGCCGGCCGGATAGCCGCTGCCGTCGACGTGCTCGTGGTGGTAGAGGATGGCATCCGCCACGGGGCCGTATCCATCCAGGCGGCCCACCAAGGTGGCTCCGTCCTGGGGATGGCGGCGCACCAAGGCCCAATCCTCGTCAGAGAGGATCTCGGCGTGCAGGATGCGGTCGGGGAGGGCGAACTTGCCGATGTCGTGCAGCAGTCCCGCTGTATGGACGAGCTCCTGGTCGGCATCTGGGCATCCGAGTTCGCGCGCCAGGGCGCGGGCGTATCTGGCGACCGCCGCGGCGTGGCGGGCTGTCCGGCGGTCTCGCAAGGCGAGCGTCTCCACGAGTGTGGCAAGCATGCCCAGCTGCATCGAGGCGAGCCTGACCGAGCGTGCCTCCAACTGCTCGGCGCGGTCCTCCGAACGCAAGAGCGCGCGTGCCAGGTACTGAAAGATCAAGATCACCATGACGACGCCGACGAGCGCCGGGTAGCCGAGGTTCGTGTAGGCCACCGCGAGCATCGCCGCGAGGATCGAGGCGGCGAACTCGACTGGGAGCATCGGGAGCAAGAGCGTGCGTACCTGCATCAACAGTCCGCGGCCGTCGAGCACCCGCTTCTGAAGCGCTATCAAAGCGAAGTTGACGATGTTCGTCGAGACGAACACCCCAAACACGATCAGCGCGTACTGGACCCCACGCGTGCTCGGCCGGATGTGGGGATCGTGCACGTTGCCCACGATCGCCCTGACCGCCAATGCGCCCAACAAGGAGAACGCCACATAGGCTGCCGTGTTGGACACGCTCACCGCCATGGAGGGCTTGCGCGAGAAGAAGTCCACGGCGGCCAGCACGAGCGCGATCGCGACCGCGGGCGCGGGCCCGAGCAGCGCCATGGCGAGCGCGAAGGCGACAAACGACGAAGACAGGGTCTGGCTGCCGATCGTGACGGTCAACCGCTCGCCGAGCACTCCCAAGACCACCAGCAGCACCACCATCTCGAGCGGGTGCCAGTCTTCCCAGCGCGAAGTGAGCACGGCCACGACGATCACCCCGCCCAGCAGCATCCACTGGCTGGCCACGTACGCCCGGTAGATGTGTCTTTGGGAGATTCTCATTGTGTGTGCTTGGGAAGGTCTGTCGTACTTAACGGCCGACGTGGCATGGCACTTAAGGACCGCTGGCCAGAGAGCCAAATTCGCCAGCGCCATCCACTGGCTGGCCGGGCTCTGCCGGCGGGCACAGAGCCGCCAAGGAATGCGCGCGGGCTGGGGCCTGGGGGAGGTATGCAGGCCGAGCTTCGATCAGCCGGCCGGTTGGCGGCTCGTGCCGATGAGCCCAGGCTCGGTGGCGATCGCACTCGGCTCTTGAGCGATCGAGTGCAGGTCGCCGAGTCCCGTGCGCAGGAAGCCGAGCGTCGCGCAGCCGGCGACGAGGCCGGCGACGAGCATCGCCACGCGTGGAGATGCCAGCGCCGCGATCGTGCCACCCACGGCAAATCCAAGGGCTGGACAGAGCGCGTTGAGCGATCCGATCATGCTCATCAGCCGTCCGTGCAAGGCCGCCGGCGTGAGCTGCTGCACCGCGCTTATGAACGATGGCCACTGGATGCCGTTGCCAGCGCCACCTACCACGGCGGCCGCACAAGCGAGCGCGAGCGACGGGGCCAGGGCGAAGCCGAGATAGGCGAGCCCAACCAGCAACGCTCCACCCGTGAGCATCGGCCCGAGCGGGCGGCGTACCGAGCGCGAGAAGGCGATCGCGCCGAGCGCGGCGCCGAAGCCCCACGCGGCTACGAGCAGGCCGAAGCCGAGATCGCCGGCTTGAAGCGAGGACTTGACGAACACCACCTCGACGGGCTCCACGGACGCGAACACGACGACCGCGACGGCCTCGGTCACCAGCAGGACGCGTAGGGTCGGTACAGCCCGCAGGTGCCGCCAGGCGGCGCGCAGCCGCGAGACTGTCGAGCCGTCGGCTCCATCCTCGGCTTGGGTGCGCAGGCCGAGCATCAAGAGCGCGCAGAGCAGGAAGCTCAGAGCATCGAGCACCAGCGCGACGGGGCCCCCGAACCAGTGCACGAGCACCCCGCCGATCGCCGGTCCGAGCCACAGGGACACCATGAACGCCACGTTGAGCGCGGCGTTGGCACGGCGCTGGGCCTCGACTGTCAGATCGGCCGTTGCGCTCGACCCGTCCCGCGAGAGCGCCGTCGCCGGCTGGGCGCCGACCTGGGCTGCCGCCGCGCGCGCAGCGGCAGCGCGCACGAGCGCGGTCGCCGCCACCGCGACCGTGCCGTCGATCGCCACGAAGATCAAGACCCCCGCAAAGGAGAAGCGCCACAGTAGGGCTGCAAGGGCAAGCGTCAGCAGCGCCTCGACC
>DATMPT010000226.1:0-2873 GCA_035567355.1 Solirubrobacteraceae bacterium | reverse complement strand
CGCTCGTGCCGAGCCAGATCAGGTGCGAGGCGATGCGGTTCAGCTCGAGATGGATCACGCGCAGGTACTGCGCCCGCTTGGGCACCTCCACCTCCAGCAGCGCCTCCACCGCGCCGATGTAGGCCATCGAGTTGAAGTAGTAGGCCAGGTAGTCCATCCGCTCCACGACCGGGATCACCTTCCAGTAGGCCTTGTCCTCCGCGGTCTTTTCGATGCCCGTGTGCACGTAGCCGATCACCGGCTTGATCGAGCGCACCACCTCGCCCTGCAGCGTCACGAGCAGCCGCAGGACCCCATGCGTGGCGGGGTGATGCGGGCCGAAGTTGAGCGTCAGCAGCTCCTCGTGGGTGGCCTCGCCGGTCTGCTCCTCGACGGCCGAGAGCGTGATGCTCTGCTCCCGGCGGCGATATCCGGAGATCTGCGGTCCAGACCCGCCGGTGGACTGGTCTGCGACGGTCATCTCGCTCCGATGGGCATACGGGCGCTCACGGTGCCGCTTCCAGCGATGGAGGTAAAGGCGCTCACCCTGCCGCTCCCTGTGAGTCGCCTTCGTTGTAGGTGAAGATCACCGGTTCGCCGCCGACGGGGAAGTCGCGCCGCTGCGGGTGGCCCTCGTAGTCCTCGGGCATCAGGATGCGCCGCAGGTCGGGGTGCCCGCGGAACACCACCCCGAACATGTCGTACACCTCGCGCTCCTGATGGTCGGCGGTCGGCCAGCCGGGACCATCGGATCCCTCGGGCGTGACCGAGTCCACCTCGGGCGCCTCGGTGGGCACACGCAGCTTGACGGTGATGCGGTCGACCTTGCTCATGTCGAGCAGCTCGTAGAGCACTCCCAGGCGCGGCTCTAGCGGGTAGTAGTCGACGCCGTGCAGGCTCATCATCGACGTGTAGCCGCGCTCTCGCAAACGAGCGAGCACCGCGCGGATGTGAGCCGGCTGCACTTCGAGCGTCGCGCGACCGCGGAAATGCAGCGTGTCCAGGACCGCATCCGACCCGAGCCCGCCGGTCTCGCGCAGGTCCTTTGCCAGCAGCTCCAGTCCCGTGGCATCAGGCACCGGGGTCTACCCGGTCGGCGCGGCGGATCTCCTCGGTTCCCCGCGCGTCGTAGCGCTCGCGCCAGCCAGCGTCGGGGTCATCCTGGACGAGCTTGCGCAGCTTGAGGATGCCGTGCATCAGGCCCTCTGGGCGTGGGGGGCAACCGGGAACGTGCACGTCGATCGGCATGAACTTGTCGGCCGGCACGAGCGCGTAGTTGTTGAACACGCCCATCGAGCTGCAACAGGCGCCCATCGAGATCGCCCACTTCGGCTCGAGCATCTGGTCGTACAGCCGGCGGATGACCGGCGCCATCTTGATCGACACCCTGCCCGCCAGGATGATCAGGTCGGCCTGCCGGGGGGAGGCCCGGAACGCCTCGTAGCCGAAGCGTGCGATGTCCATGCGTGGGCCGGCGGTCTGAAACTGCTCCATCGCGCAGCAGGCCAAACCGAAGGCGAGCGGGAAGAACGAGTTCGAGCGCCCCCACGCGACGGCCTTCTCGAGCGTCGTGGTGAGCACGCGTTCATGGACGTAGCGTTCGAGCTCCTCCCCCTCCAAAGTGGCCGGCGCCGTCGGGCCGAGCAGCTCGGCGCCGCGCAGCAGTTCCTTCGAGTCGTGCTCTTCGATGCGCGGGGATCTGGTCCCGCCCGCCCCGAGCGCTTCTCGCCTCACCTCCACTCGAGCGCTCCCCTGCGCCACACGTACACGAAAGCCACGACCAGCAAGACGACGAACGTGACCGTCTCGGCCAGCGCGTAGCCGCCATAGGCCTTCAGCTGGACCGCGATCGGGTACAGGAAGACGACCTCGATGTCGAACAGGATGAACAGCATCGCGATCAGGTAGAAGCTGATCCCGAAGCGCATCCCGCGCTTGACCTCCGAGGGCAGGCCGCACTCGTAGGGATCCTGCTTGTGCTCGACGCGGCGGCGGGGGCCCACCATCGTGTTGAGCACCGTGAACAGCCCGCCCACGGCACCGCCGAGGATCAAGAATACGATCGCCGGGAGGTAGCTACGGAGCACGCGCGCTGTTATATCACCCTTGTGACAAACTGTTACATAGTGACGATTGCCTCTATGCTGGCGGGCGAAGCCTCACGCCCATGAAGGAAGCGGTCGCGTGGGGGGCAATCGTGCTCGCCGCGCTCAACGCGATCCCCGGATTGCTCGGTGCGTGGCGCTGGTACAGGCACGAGAGCAGCCGGGCTTTTTGGATTCTGCTGCGCGTCGGGCAGGTCGGCGCGCTCGTGTATGCGGCTGCTGTCGGCATCCTGGCGGCCACCGGCCGCTCCTCTACAGAAGAGCTCTTCTATCTATACGCCTTGCTCCCGCTCGCGATCGGCTTCGTGGCCGAGCAGCTGCGCGTCGCCTCCGCGCAGACGATCCTCGACCAGCACGACCTGCCCGCGGCGCGGGCGGTGGGCGAGCTGCCCGAGGACGAGCAGCACAGGATCGTGGCTCTGATCGTGCGCCGCGAGATGGGCGTGATGACGCTGTCTGTCCTTGTCGTCGTGTTCCTCGCCCTGCGAGCCGCCGAAACCGCTCACGGCTTCTGAGGGCTGCGTGGCGGACCCCAACCGATATATTCCGGCGCGCATGAGGCTGCCCTTGAAGATGCTCGCCGCCGCAATCGCCTTGCTCGCCGCCGCCGGCGGGATCTCGGCCTGCGGCTCGCAGGGCATCTCGGTCCCGAAGTCGAGCCCCGATTACCGCGGGGCGGTCCTGTTCCGTGACCACTGCTCAGGTTGCCACACGCTTGCCGTCGTCGGCGCCGAGGGCTCGGCGACGTCGATCAAGGACCGAGTGAAGACAAACGGCCCGAACTTCAAC
>DATMPT010000225.1:0-11780 GCA_035567355.1 Solirubrobacteraceae bacterium | reverse complement strand
GCAGGCGCGCGGCGGCTTGTCGGCTGTCGCTGCCTTCCTCGAGCGAGCAGCCGCGCTCACACCCGAGTTCGCGCACCGTGCACAGCGGCTGCTCGCGGCCGCGGCCGCGAAGCGCGATGCCGGCGAGCTGGAGGCTGCGCTTGGGCTGTTGGCAGGCGTGGAGGACGGTGTGCTCGACGAGCTCGGGCGCGCCCGGGTCGACCTTTTGCGCGGGCAGATCGCGTTGGAGCAGCGGCGCGGCGGCGACGCCGGCCGCCTGTTTCTGAGCGCGGCGAGCCGCCTTGAGCTACTCGACCCCGTGCTAGCGCGCGAGACGTACCTCGAGGCGCTCGGGGGCGCCATGGCCAGCGACGTTGAAGTCGCCGGCGGCGCGCCGGCGGTAGCGGCCGCTGCGCGGGCGGCGCCACCCGGCACCGCACTGCCTCGAACGGTTGACGTGCTGCTTGACGCTTTCGCGATCCGCTTGACCGACGGATACGCGGCCGCGGCGCCGACGCTCGCTCGGGCTCTCGAGCGTCTGCTCGCGATGGACGTCACCGGCGAGGATGTCGGTCGGTGGCTCTCGGTCTCCACCACTAGAAACAGCAACATCGTTGCGCTCGAGATGTGGGACGACGAGGCTTTGCATCTCCTCGCGGCTCGCCAAGTGCAGGTCGCTCGCGACGCGGGCGCGCTCGCGCACCTGCAGTTCGCGCTCAGCTTCCTGGCGAGGAGCCACATGCTCGCCGGCGAGTTGACCGCGGCCACGCTGATGATCGACGAAGCCCGCTTGATCGCTGAGGCGACCGGCAATCCAGCGCTCGTGAACACCCCGATGATTCTCGCCGCTTGGCGCGGCGACGAGGCGCAAGCGTCTGAGTTGATCGACGCCACCTCGGAGGAGGCGGTCGCACGGCGATGGACGTCCAACAACTATGCGAGATCCGTGCTCTACAACAGCCTCGGCCGACATCACGACGCGCGCGATGCGGCCTGGGAAGCGATGCAGCCCGACCCAATCGGATACGGAGCGTATTTGGTGCCCGAGCTGGCCGAGGCGGCATCCAGGACCGGTGACCGAGCGCTGCTGGAGTCCGCGCTGGAGTGGCTCTCGGAGCGCACCCGCGTGATCAGCTCCGGGTGGGCGAGCGGAATCGAAGCGCGCGTGCGCGCGCTGCTAAGCGAGGGCAAGGTCGCCGACAGTCTTTACCGCCAGTCGGTCGTGCACCTCTCCGGTACCCGTGTGCGACTCGAGCTCGCCCGGACTCACCTGCTCTACGGGGAGTGGCTGCGCCGCGAACGCCGCCGCGTCGACGCCCGAAAGCAGTTGCGCACCGCGCTTGAGGCGTTCACCAGCATGGGCGCCGAGGCGTTCGCGGCCCGAGCCGAGCGTGAGCTGCTGGCGACAGGCGAGCGTGCCCGCAAACGGACCGTGGACACGCTCGACCAGCTCACGCCCCGGGAGACCCAGATTGCGCGCCTTGCAGCGAATGGAGACACAAACCGAGAGATCGCCGCTCAGCTGTTCATCAGTCCGAGCACGGTCGAGTACCACCTACGCAAGGCATTCCGAAAGCTCGACGTCAAGTCACGCACCCAGCTCGCACACCGTATGTCGTAGCTGGCCCGGCGTCCCTTTTAGCTAAAGCTGTGGGGCCGTCGGCGCGGGTCCGATCACGACGCGTCCGAGCCCGATGACCTCGATCTCTGTCTGGGGGGCGCAGACGGCGATCTCAGCGGACTCGCGGCGCAACGTTCGCCGCAGCGAGAGGAAGGCGGCGGAACCGAGGATCGCGGGAACCCACAGCGCGATCGCTCGATACGCAAGCACTGCCGAGGCCGCGGCGGTGCTCGGCACGTTGTACAGCACGAACGTTCCCACCAGGCCCGCGTCAACGCCGCCGATCCCCCCGGGGACGGGGATCAGTCCGCCGAGCTCGCCGATAAGGTAAGCCATCGCCAGGATCGCCAGCGGCGGCGCGGCGCCGAAGGCGCGAAACGTTGCCCACAGGATCATCACGTCGAAGACGAGGTAGGCGAGGATCCCGCCGATCAGCCAAGCGTTGCGTTCGCGCAGCAGCGCGACCGCCTCGCCTGCGCCGTCAGCGACGGCCACCAGGGTCTTCAGCGCCAGTGTGGAGCGGCGCGAGGACCCGCTTGCTTCGATGCGATCCAGTCGCCGGTGCAAGCCCGTGGAGGAGCGTCCCGCGAGCAGCGAGGAAACGATCGCGGCCGCGGCTATCGCGGCGGGCAGGAGCGTCAGCGCCAGGTTCGTCTGCCCCGGCAGCACCCGCACGGCGAGACCGACTCCGATGAGGACCACGCCGACCACGTTCGCGACGCTGGTCAGCATGAAGAAGGCGGCGGTGCGCCGTGCGATCTCGGCCGTTGGCATCCCGCCCCGTTTGAGTGCCCAGGCTCCAAGCGCCAGGCCACCGGCGCCGCCCGTCGGCAGGAGCGCGTTCGCGCCCAACTCAGACATACCGATCTGGTAGCTGACCCGCCAGCTCATGCGCCTGCAGAACACCATCCGAAAGATCGCCACATACCCCAAGCCCGAAAGCACCTTCAGCCCGGCGCCAAGCAGGAGCCACGCGGGGTCGGCGTGCGAGAGCCGAGTGCGCAACCCGTCGAGCCCCGGCAACAGCGTCACGACCGCGACGACGGCGAGGACGACCACCGTCAAGAACAGCAGCTGCTTGTGCACCTTTCGACGACTCAGCTCCTCGGGAACCTGCAGGTCGTCCGGAAGGACGCTCGCCGTCATGCGCCACCCCCACAGCCCGTCCGGGCACGCGTGTCCTGACTTTTACTTCTCACACGACCATGCTTACATCTCACACGACCATGCGATATGCGAAAGGGCCGCAACAGCGATTGACGCTCCGACGGCGGGGCTCATCGTTTGCGATTACCATCCGCTCATCATCGCCGTGCGGGACACGGGAGCTTGGTGTCCATTTGGACCGGAACGCCGATCAGAAAGCCGAGCCTCACACGGACCAGCATGCCTCCCTTCGGGCAGCGCTTTGGCAAGACCATCAAGGGGATCAAACGAGAGCCTTGCCTGCGCGCCACGCCGAGCATCAGGTGAGCCGACTGGGCGACCGCGTAGGGCGCTTCGGGCACCGTTTGAACCAGCGGGACGGCAGCGTTGAACTCGTGACTGAAGGCGCCGCCCGCCGTCGTAATCGTGCCGCTGCCTAGGATTTCCACCAAAGCCGGCGAGGTTCCTTCGGCGTAGTAGGCGATCTTCTGAGCACCGGCGAAGAACGCCTGCAGGGTCAGCGTCTCATGCACACGGTCGCCTCCGAAACTGACTACTCCTGACACCGAGCCGTCAGCCATCAACGAGCCCTGGGGACATTCGCCGACTTCGTGGCTTTCTAGGATCGTCTGTCGGCAGATCGGGAAGTCATGCGTGTCAAGCGTCACGCCGGCCGGCGCGTAGGCCGTCACAGAGGTCAGAGGCGGTGGAAAGCCGCCGTATTCGTCGCCTTTGACCCGCACGTCGGCTTCCAGCGCGAAGCCCTCGCCGAGAACGTCGCCCGTGCCCGCATAGGTCACTCCATGCGCGGCGCGCGGTTCAACCGGTATCGGCACAACCTTCAACCGCATCGTACCGCTGGTCGGTTGAGCCACCGCCTTCGCACCGCCCCCGACCGCCGCCAGCGCGAGCGCGCACGCCACCAGCAGGCGCGAGGCCCGGCCGGACACCGAGCGCATGCCACGGCCACCGCATTGCGTCGAGTTGCCATCATGACGTTCGAACCTTCTCATGGGGTCCTCCTTCATCGCGTGACCACAATTGACACGAGATAGGAGGCGACCTGGGCATGAAAGGATTCAATAGAGAGCTCGCGCACCAGCTACTACGGTTCCAGTCACATGGCGAGACGTCACGGTCCTAGATAAATGGGTGGCTGTCTAAGATCCCCTGGACGCCTGAAAGCTCGACGATCGTCGCTCATACAAAGCGCCTCACAGATCTTTGCTGGCGCTGCCAAGCGTGACGCCGATCGTTCGGCGTGCGCCATTGACTCTACGCCCAGCCTCTATCTCGATCGGGGACCAACCCAAGTAGCTAGCCGAAGGCGATTGCTTGATTCGCCGCTGACCGAACTTGATCCACTATCAGCGGCGGAATAGTGGGTGGTGTCTCAGTCTGGGCTTTGCGGGCCGCCTTCCCGAAACCGCGAGCAATGCCTGGTGTCCCCGATCGCTTGGGGAGTTGGGGGCCGGAAAGATCCCGCTCGGCTGAATCCTTTTCTAACGGCTCCCCTCTCATAGATGTCGGATGAATCCATCGTTGGATGGGAGGCTCGCTTTGAGAACGATAGGCAGTTGCGTGATTCGTGCGGGAGCAGAACGTGCACGTGCCTTACCCCGCCACAGACTTAGACGGGTCATCGGACCTATCACATTAGTCGTGTTCGTCTTCGGCCAGTGCGCAAGTGCGATGGCGACATCCACAAAGGTGACTTTGCACTTGAAAGTCGTGCCAATCCCGGTCAACCCGGCGAAGCCCAAGGGCCCTTCCTACGCAGACACGGGAAACGTCCTGGAGAAGGGGGCGGCCGTCGAAGGCGACGTGCAGATCCACGGCGGGGAATATGGTTTTCTGTCGCCCCTGGCTGGAGTCTCGGTGTTTGCCCCGGCTGGTCTCAAGCTGCACTCGCAGGGATTCCCGGTCTGTTCGCTCGTATCGACCGTGCCAGAAGAGCCGTACGCCGTCGTCGAATCCGCACACTTGGAGGTCGGCGCCGCTTACGAGCAGGGATCACGGCTAATTCCATATGTTACATTGCCGAGACATTGCGCGAAGGGCGGTCTACCGGTGCGCGTGAAGCTCAGCTTCCTGATAGGCGGCCCGGTTCAAATCGATACGAGGTTGCCATGCCCGACAAAGCGCTAGCGAGCCCACCTTTCGGGAAGTTGACTAACGAACAGCTTGTCGATGCCGCTCAGCGCGGAGACGCTGGAGCTATCTCGGAGTTGGTAGCGCGCTCTCACGTTCGCGTGCGGCGCTTCGCACACATGCTCTGCTCGACGCCCGAGGACGCCGAAGAAGCCACGCAGGAGGCGCTCATCATCCTCTACCGGAAGATAGGAACGCTGCGAGTCGCAGCAGCGCTTGGATCTTGGATGTTCCAGGTAACGCGCCGGGAGTGCATCCGCAGATCGAAGATCGCACTGCGCGTGCACGCGCCGCGGACGGAGTGCGAACCGTCCGCGGAGGAGGTTGTGATCGCTCGGCTCGAACTCGAGCGTATCGCCAGTTCGATTGCACAGCTCGAGCCGGAGCAGCGAGCCGTGCTCGTGCTGCGTGACGTGCACGGGCTCTCCGGTGCGGCCACGGCCGAACGTTTGGGTGTGAGTCGAGCCGCAATGAAGTCTCGCTTGCACCGTGCGCGCGAGCATTTCCGCTCTCAGCTCGCCGCTAACTGGTAGCAGATGGCGATTCTTTGGGCTAGCGGGTTGTGCCAGCCATGAGTTGATTCAAATTGTATGCGAGAAATTGGTGTCAATAGTCGAACGTGTCCTTACACGGTTGTAGTTGATTGCGTACATGATCACAAAGGAGTTTGGAACATGACGAAACGTGTGACAATCATTGGGCTCGCTTTCGCGGCCTCTTGGGCGTCTTGTTTTGCGGTGGTAGCGTCAGCCGCGGGCGCCGAATATATCTATAAGGTAAACAAAGCATCATTGGAAACCGGCAAAACCAAGGAAGTGAGGGCTAAGGCAAAGACCAGCCAAGTGATGGGCGGCGAATTTTTGGGCACCAAATTTCGAGTTATCTGTAATAAACTCAAACTGGTTGCGGCTGAAAAACCGGTAATCAAGGGTGGCGTGCCCGGCAGGTCCGAAAAAGAGAGGTTTGCGTTTGAAGAATGCGAAACTACGATATGTGATAAAAAAGTCACGGTCGAAGCTGGATCGCTTGAAAACGAAATTGTGACTGTCGTTCAGCCTGCGACCAAGGCGGGGAAGCTGGCCGTGGAGTACAAGGGGACCGGCGGTAGCAACCTGTTCGCGAAGATCCAGCTCACCTGTATTGGCATTTTAGTCACAGCTGAAATCCAAGGCACAACTGTTTGGCTTGATAGTCCCGAAAAGATGGAACAGCGCATCGGAACGCTGATTGGGAAGACGGGCGCCGAAGAAATCACAGAAGTTGAGAAATCAGCCGGAACCAAGGAAAAAGTCGGCCTCAAATGCGAAGGTAAACCAGTTACATTTGAAGGCGAAAGCGAAATCGAACTAGTAAGCGAAGAAAACTGGGGCATCTTCTAAGATGCCGTCCGAGAAAGTCTGGTCGGCATAGGACTGTGTAGGTACCCTGGGTTGAAGCGGCGAGGCACGTCAACTTCGAGAGGGAGCACGCGTGCCTTGTCGCTGCATGTGATGTCGGTATGCCAGCCGAGATCGTTGAACTTTCAAACTGAGACACCACCTAACTGCGCTCGATAATGTATGTTATGTAAAGCTGGAAAGGTCCTGAACACGTGAGGGTCGGTGCGCGAACCGGGCTCAGGGCAGAGTTCGCTGGCCATCGACGTGCAGCGCGCGCTTGCCCGCAAGCCGTACCGAGTGTTCTTGGAGGTAGACCCGACGGGTAGTAGCATCGGAGAGGATGTCACTTTGGCTCCTATTGACGCTGATGGGGCTGATGAAGCTGGTGGCGGCTTCACTCATGCTGTGGATTCCGTTTCGCTCCGATTCGGCGATGGTTGCGCCGGAGGATGACCATCGTGCTGGACCCGAGGATGAGGGCGGCACGAAGGCGATGCCCGGCTCGCCGACCGAACCCCATCCGAGGCTGCCGCTGCCCAGCCGTCCTCGCCGCGGGCCCCACGGTTCGCCCGCACCGCCCTCGCCCGCGCGCGTGCGCACCCACGCGTGGCGCGTGCTTGCGCGCGCGCGAGTGCAGCGCTAGAGAAGTAGAAGAACCCTCCAGGACGGGCACCGTCAACGGCCCAGTACTCAGCAGGCGCACGCCGGCACGCAGCCAGACGCACGCCGGCACTGGCTGACGTCAGCGGGCACCAAATGGTCGCCTTGGCGGCTCGTGTGGACGTTCAGCGGTTGCGCTTGCGCTGGCGGCGCGCCGCCTTGGCCTTGGCACGGCGCTTGCGCAGGCGCGCGGCACGATCCTGGGCCGAGCCGCCACCGGCCAAGCCATCTCCGACCGGGGCGACACTGCGGGCGTCGCGGACGATGAAGAAAGCGATACCGCCCAGCAGGGCCACGCCGACGATGAAGATCGGCACGAGCACACCGGTCGAGATTCCCTTCGAGGCCGAGGAGGTGGACGGCGTCGAGGTCGTGGGCGTTGCTTCTTCCCCCCCACCGTTGGTCAGGTTAGAGAGCGCTCCGGAGCTCCCTAGGCCTTCGCTTGCGCTGGCTGCGCCTGCCGCTCCCACAGCGCCACCCGCACCAGCCGCGGCTTGACCGCCGGTAGCGGTACCCGATCGTTTGGCGAGCGCTTCTTGGACCGCCTTGTTGAGTTCGGCCTTGTTGATGGTGGGCGTGGCGGCGGCCAAGGCCGAGTCAGCCACAACAAAACTCGGGGCCGCCACGTAGGTGAGCAGGAGCGTGGCGAGGAGCGGGATGTACGGGATTCGGCGCATCGGGATAGAGGGTAGACGGACAAGCGAGAATAGCGCCTGAGAGACACCGTACGGCCGCCCAGCGGGAGACCTCCATAGAATGGGCTGGCGATGCCTCCAAAGCAGAGACAGATCCGTGTCGAACAGCGTGGTGCCCAGCAGGCGATCGAAGCACTCGAGCAGCGCTCCGATGAGGAGTTGGAGGCCGAGACGAAGTACAAGTCGGCGGCGCTTGCGATACTCGGGGCGCGCGCTTCGGAGCGCTTTGACGCCGAGCAGGCCCGCGCATACTTCCAGCGTGCGATCGCGGCCGCTCGGCCTCAGGAACGGATGCAGCTGAGACGCATGGCCGACGCTTCGCTTGCGCTCGCCGAACGCAGGGCGGGCGACCTGAAGGATGCGGTGGAGCGACTTGGCCACACTCCACCGAGCGGACGGCAGATGCTCGCGTTGCGTGCCATGGGGCTATTGATTCCGCCCGCGAGCGCTGGGATCGTGGCGCGTGTCAGGGGCATCCTGTTGATCGTTGCATTGATCTTGCTGCTGCTTGCCGTTGGCTTGGGTGTGGTGGAGCTGGTTGCGCTGCCCTTTGGCGGGCTTGGGCTTGCGCCGGGGATCCTACTCGGCCTGTTCGTGGCGATTGCTGGGGTGGCGATCGCGGCGATGGTGGGACGCAGGCGGCGCGATCGCGCAAAGGCCGCGGCCCCAGCCTCCAAGTAGTATCGGCGAGCCCAGCGGCCTCGCGGCTCGGCGTGGTGCTCCCTTACGCATGCTCCGAGCGCTTGCCTTCGAGGAAGCGTTGGCTAGCTCGAGGAGAGCGTGGCGCGGCTGATCACCACAGGTGTCTTGGGCTCGCCATCCTGGGGTGGGTCGGTGGGCAGCTTGGAAATGCGCTTGACGCCTGCAAAGCTGCCGACCACGTTTCCCACTAGCGCGTATTGAGGCGGCAGGGGTGCCTGGGGTGCGGTGACGATGAAGAACTGACTACCCGATGCGCCCGCGGGATCGCTGCTGGTCTTGGCCATCGCCACGGTTCCGAGCGTGTAGCGCAGGTCGTTGGGCGGCGGCTCAACGACCTTGTAGCCGGGTCCACCTGAGCCGTCGCCGTTAGGGTCGCCGCCTTGGATCACGAAACCGGCCGCCACGCGATGGAAAGTGAGGTTGTCGTAAAAGCCTCGCTTGACCAGGTAAGCAAAGGAGGCAGTGGTCCGTGGCGCTCGTTGTACATCGAGGGCGATTTCGATCGTGCCGCAGTTTGTGGCGAGGCTGACCACATAGCGCTTGGCTGGGTCCAGCGCGAGGGTGGGCTTGCGCATGCTCTGCGCTCCCTTCGGCACGGGAGCCCGGACCGACACACACTTGCCGGCGAGCGATCCTGAGCTCGCCTCAGCGGCCACGAGGGTTTGTTTTTTGGATTGTTGGTCCGTACGCGTCGCAGTACCGTCGGGTACGGTGGAGTCGCCGCAGGCCGTGAACACCAGTCCCAAGGTCATC
Source organism: Solirubrobacteraceae bacterium (assembly GCA_035567355.1). Classification (GTDB taxonomy): domain Bacteria; phylum Actinomycetota; class Thermoleophilia; order Solirubrobacterales; family Solirubrobacteraceae; genus Palsa-744. Next base: position 2,694 of record DATMPT010000225.1, on the reverse strand, counting down.
ATCCCGGCGGGACACAGCAGACGGGCAGCAAGACAGCGGGCACGCATGGGCGCAGCATAGTCGTGCCCTCAGGCGTGAAGGGCGATATTCGTATGTTCTTAAGCGGGTCTTCGCTATTCCCAATACTCGTGACTTTGCACTTGCCGGCCTGGGACGCGCATGCCCAATACGCTTGCTAGGTGTCCACGCCGATACGTCTGATCGTGAACCCCTCTGCGGGGGGTGGCAAAGCAGGCCGGGTGCTCCCGGAAGTGCTGACGGCGCTCGAAGGCCACGGCTTTGCGGTTCACGGCGAGCTAACGCGCGACCTCGATCACGCGCGCGAACTGGCGGGCGCGGCGGCGCTTGCCGGCGAGACGGTCGTGTGCCTCAGCGGCGATGGCATGGTGGGTGCGGTGGCGGACACGCTGCGCGAGATCCCGGACGCGCTGTTGGGGGTGCTGCCCGGAGGCCGCGGTAACGACTTGGCGCGGGTGCTGGGGATTCCTGCTGACCCAGTCGAGGCTTGCGCGGTCATCGCTGAAGGCTTCTCGCGTGCGCTGGATCTCGGGGAGGTGACCTCCCTCCCTGCGGGGGCACCCCTCGAGGCACACCCTGAAGGGCACACACTGAAGGGCACAGGCAAGCAGGCTGGCGGGCCGGCGTTCGTGGGGATCGCGAGTGTGGGCTTTGACAGCGAAGCGAACCGGATCGCAAACGAGGCGCCGGCGTGGCTGGGTGGGCTCGTGTACGCCTATGGCGCACTACGGGCTCTGTTGTCGTGGCGGCCCGCTCGCTTCGAGATCGAGCTCACGGGTTCTGCTAGCTCCGGCAGCGGGACGCAGGCACCCCCTGAAGCACCTACGGGCAATAGGCCGGTCGAGCGTCACAAGCTCATGGCTTATACCGTTGGGGCCTGCAACTCGAAGACCTATGGCGGCGGAATGCGCGCAGCACCGGATGCGATCCTCGACGATGGGCTGCTGGATGTGATGGTCCTCGAAAGCGTTGGCAAGTTCACGTTTCTGACGAAGATCCTGCCGAAGGTGTTCAAGGGTACGCACGTGCATGAGCCGGGCGTGAAGGCATTTCGCGCTCGCGAGGTGTTCATTGATGCCGACCGTCCTTTCACGGTGTACGCCGATGGCGATCCGATAGGCGAGCTGCCCGTTACGGTGAGGGCTGTGCCCGGAGCTGTGCGCGTGCTCGTACCGAGGCAAGTGGCGGGGACCGATGCCTTTCTCGACGGCCAGGACGGCGCGGACGCGGCGGCGGCCAGGCTGTGAGTGGCCTGCTCGGGCCGAAGCTGGCGCTCGCGCGCGTGGTTGGCGCGGTCTCACGGCTGCGCGGTGGCGGCGGCACGAGCCTGCCGGGCAAGCTGCTCGTGCGCATGGAGCCCTCGGCGATCGGGGCGCTCGGGGCGCGCTTGCCGCGGGGGAGCGTGCTGGTGAGCGCTACCAACGGCAAGACCACCACGGCGGCGCTCGCGTCGAGCATCCTCGAAAGCGCGGGCGTGTCGCTCGTGCATAACCAAGCTGGTGCCAACATGGCCGGAGGAATCGCCTCGACGCTGCTCGAGGCAGCCGGCTCGCGCGGCAGGATCGCAGGCGAGCTGGGCTTGTTCGAGGTCGACGAGCTGTGGCTCGACCGGCTAGCGGGGCAGCTGCAGCCGAAGGTCGTCGTGCTCGGCAACCTGTTCAGGGACCAGCTCGACCGCTATGGCGAGCTTGACACGATCGCCGATCGTTGGGCCGCGGCAGTGGGCTCGGGTGGCCCGGCCGAGGACGCCCGGCTGGTGTGCAACGCGGACGATCCGCTGCTGGCCGACCTGGGCCGCGACCGGCCAGATGTCCTCTACTTCGGAGTCGAGGACGACTCGCTGGCGCTTGAGGGCATGGCTCATGCGGCGGATGCGAAGCACTGCCGTCGTTGCGGCGCTCCGTACGTGTTCGATGCCGTGTACATGGGTCACCTCGGTCACTACCACTGCCAGTCCTGCGGACAAGACCGGCCCTCCCCCACCGTGCTCGCCCGGAGGGTCACGCTCGAAGGCGTCCGCTCGGCCCGCTTCCAGTTGAGTACCCCTTACGGAGACGCCGAGGTGAAGCTCGCGCTACCGGGTCTCTACAACGTCTACAACGCGCTCGCGGCTGCCGCGCTCGGCGTGGCTCTGGATATCCCGCTGAGCGAGATCGTGGAGGGGCTGCAGAGCACCGAGGCTGCGTTCGGACGCGCCGAGGCGGTCCGCGTGGAGGGCCGGGAGACGCGAATCCTGCTCGTCAAGAACCCTGCGGGCGCCAACGAGGTGCTGCGCACAATCGCTCTCGAGCCAGGTCGCCACGACCTGCTGGGCGTGCTCAACGACAACATCGCCGACGGCCGCGACGTGTCGTGGATCTGGGATGCCGACTTCGAGCTGCTTGCGGGACGCGTGCGCGTCGCGACCTGCTCCGGCACGAGGGCTGCCGAGCTGGCGCTGCGCTTGAAGTACGCGGGGATCGAGCCCGAGCGGATCAAGGTGATCGAGGATCTCCAGCGGGCGCTTGCAAGCGCGGCGGCTGAGTGTCCCGATGCGGACGTGCCCGATGCGGACGGCTCGGTGGCCCTGTACGTACTTCCTACCTACACGGCGATGCTCGCATTGCGCGAGTTGCTCGTGCGACGCGGTGAGGCGAGCAGCTCATGGCGCTGAGCGAGGTCCAAGGACAGACCCTA
>DATMPT010000224.1:0-5119 GCA_035567355.1 Solirubrobacteraceae bacterium | reverse complement strand
GACTCAGCAACAGGAGCGCCGCGACGGCGGCAAGGATCGCGAGCACCGCGACCGCGGCGGCGGCCCACAACGCACGCTTGCGCCGACGAGCCCTATCCGCGGGAGAGCGCTCCTGCTCGGAGAGTGCTGGTATCAAGAGCGCGACGGCGCCGTCCTGGGTGGGTGGGGCTCCATTGAATACCGGCGCCGGCGCGATCCCCTCACGCGCCTGCTGCAAGGCGGCGATGAACTCGTCTGCACTTGCAAAGCGCGCGGCCGGGTCCTTGACCAGCGAGCGCATCACCACCGCCTCGAGCGCTGGGCTCACCGCCGGGTTCAGCCCGCTTGGCGGGACGGGCTCGACCGACACCTGCTTGAGCGCCACCGTGACCGGCGATTCGCCCTCGAAGGGGACCTTGCCGGTGAGCAGCTCATACAGGACCACCCCGACCGCATACAGGTCCGAGCTCTCGCTAACCGCGTGGCCTTGGGCCTGCTCGGGGGAGAGATACTGAGCGGTACCCATGATCGAGCCGGTCAAGGTCATATCTGAGGCACCCGCACGAGCGATCCCGAAGTCCGTGACCTTCGCACGTCCCTCCTCGTCGAGGATCACGTTGTGGGGCTTGATGTCGCGGTGGATGATTCCGCGCTTGTGGGCAAAGCGGGTGGCGAGCAGGATCTGCACGACGATGTCGGTGGCGTCGCTGGGCGAGAGCGGGCCGTGCTCGCGCACCACCGCCTTCAGCGAGCGGCCGGGGAGATACTCCATCGCGATGTAATAGGTTCCGTCCCACTCGCCGCGGTCGAACACCGCGACCACGTTGGGGTGCGAGAGACCGGCCGCGCTCGAGGCCTCGCGGCGGAAGCGCTCCACGAACTCCTGGTCCTCGGCGAAGCGGTGGTGCAGGAGCTTGAGCGCCACCTGGCGTCCAAGCAATGTGTCGTGGGCGAGGTACACGTCGGCCATCCCGCCGGAGCCGAGCCGAGCCGAGACGCGGTAGCGTCCGTCGATGATCGTGCCTGCCTCGACCGCGCTCATGAGCCCCCCCGCCCCCGTCGCCGGGCGGCAAGCATCGCCTCGCCGCCGCGCACGCTCGCAGCCCAGCCGCGGTGCACTGGGCCGATCGACCGGGGCGAAGCGCGCAGCTCAGCCATGGAGCAAGGCTTCCATCACTTGCTTTGCCACGGGTGCGGCAAATGCGCCACCCTGTCCAGGAACGTGCTCGAGCGTGACCGCAACCGCCACCGTCGGTTTCTGGGCTGGGGCGAAGGCGATGAACCAAACGTTGTTGATCGCCGCCCCAATCTGGGTCTCGGCGGTGCCGGTCTTGCCCGCCACCCGCACTCCGGGGATCTGCGCGCTCGTGCCGGTACCTTCGTCCACCACCGCTTCCATCATCGTCGTGAGCGCCGCCGCGGTCGAGGGGTGCATCACGACCGACTGCGCTTTTGGCGAGATGCGCTGCACCACGTGCCCGTCCGGTTCGACGATCGCGGAGGTGAGGTGAGGCTTCATCAGGACGCCCCCGTTGGCGACGGTGGCAGCCACCTCGGCCATCTGCAAAGGCGTCACCTTGAGCTTGTCCTGGCCGATCCCCATGCGACCCACATCGACACGGGTACTCGTGGGCGAGAGCAATCTTGCACCCGAGTACTCGCCGCTCGATGACATTTCTTCGGCGGGGTAGTCGAGCTGGGGCTTGCGGTCAAAGCCGAAGCGTCTCATGTAGCGTGCCATCGTCTGCTTGCCGAGCTGCTCCGCGACCTGCGCGTAGACGGTGTTGACGGAGTGGGAGAGCGCTTCGGTAAGCGTGATCTGGCCGAGACTCTCGTTGTTGTCGTTTTTCAAGGGCACACCCGAGATCGGCACTTCGTTACGCCCGGAGACGGTCGATTGCGCCGTGAACTTGCCCGAGTCGATTGCGGCGGTCGCGGTCAGGACCTTGAATGTGGACCCGGGCGCGTAGCCGAACTCCACCGCCCGGTTGACCAGAGGCGAGCCCGCCTGGTGCGTGATCCGTTCGAAGGCGCTTTCCGAGGCGGCCGCGTTCGCGTTGTAGCTGGGCGTTGAGACCATCACCTCGACCGCCCCGGTCCTCGGATCGAGCGCGACCACCGCGCCTTCGTGTTCGCCGAGCGCCGTTGTCGCCGCGTGCTGGGCAGATGGGACCAGCGTGGTGAGAACCGTATTGCCGCGCGGCTTTCGTCCTTGCAGCTGGTCGAGGATGCTCTGCACGCTGGTGCCCGCCTGACCGTTGAGCGCGCCGCTGCGGTAGCGCTCCAGGCCCACCTGGCCGCGTTCGATGTACGAATAGCCAACGGGGGGGGTGAACTCAGACCCTGTGGGATAGCGGCGTGTATACGTGCCTTCGGGTCCGCGCACGCTACGCGCGAGCACGCTCCCGCCGGCTGCCAGGATCTCGCCGCGCGGGATCCGCTCCTGCTGGAGCAAGCCGCGCTTGTTCAACGCGTTGGCACGCAAGGAAGAGGCTTCGAAGATGGTCCAGCGCGAAGTGAACGCGATCAAGAGGGCGAACAGAACGAAGACGAGCCCGTACAGTCGAATAATCGGCCGGTTCACTCGCTCAACCCCCGTTCAGCTGTCCCAGTTCAAGCTGGCGCATCAACTGAGCGGCGTCGCCTTCTGAGCGCAGCGAGTGGTCGAGCAGCGCCTGACGGCGGGGGGGCGGGAGTGTGGAGGCGCTCACCCCAGACACGTAGGTACCGCTGTAGAGCTTGATTTTGCCCGGCAGTTCATAGGGCAGGCCGCTGAACATCGTGACCAAGCCGCGCTGATTGGTACCGATGAAGTACACCGATTGCAAAGCCAAGTAGGCACCGGCGCCCAGCAGCCCAGCGAGGACGAGCCCGACCATCGGCGCGCGCAAGCGGCGCAGGCGGCGGCGCACGCGTGCACCTTTGGAGGGCTGCGAGCCCGGGACTGGGAGCCGGGGACGCTGCGGGATCACGGCCTGCTTGCTCGCGGCGCGCGGATCGTGCGTTTGCGGCGCCACATCTCGTGGGCTTTCCAGATCGGGGGGATCGGTGGGTGCCCGGCTCGAAGTGGGTGCCTCTGGCGCCGGCGCGAGCCTGGTGACCGTGGTGTGACCGTCCGCGAGCTGCTCTTGCCCGGTGCTCAAGTCCTCCACACGAAAAAGGACCACCGTGATGTTGTCCTTGCCCCCCGCGGCGTTGGCGGCAGCGATCAGCTGCTCGCCCGCGTCGCGCAAGCTCGGGTTGGATAGGAGCAAGGCCAGCAACTCGTCCTCCGCGAGCATCGTGGTCAAGCCATCGCTGCATACCAGGTAGACATCGCCGGCGCGAGCCCTAAAGGAGCGAACGTCCACCTCGACGGTGGCTTCGGGGCCAAGCGCACGCGTGATCACAGAGCGCTGCGGGTGCTCCTCGGCCTGCTCGGGCGTAAGCTTGCCCTGACGGATCAGCTCATCGACGAGCGAGTGGTCATCGGTGAGGCGCAGTAGCTCGCCCGCGCGCAGGCAGTAGGCGCGCGAGTCGCCCACGTGGGCGACCGAGACCTGGTACTCGCCGACGTAGACGGCGGTGATCGTGGTGCCCATGCCCGCGTGCTCCACATTGGCGTGCGAGAGCTCGTTGATGCGCGCATTGGCCTGCTCCACCTGGGCGAGCAGGCTCGCCTCGGGATCAGAGCCGTCCGCGAGGCCGCCCTTGAACGTGTCGACGGCGACGCGTGAGGCGACCTCGCCCGCCTGCGCACCCCCCATGCCATCGGCGACCACGAACAGCGGCGAACGGACGAGCATCGAGTCCTCGTTGGCGCGTCTCTGCAAGCCGGTGTCCGTGCCCGACCAGTGCTCGGCGATGCGCAGCATCATCGTCCCTCCAGGCGGAAGTGGGCAGCCTCGAGGTGCGGGGACTCAGCGGCGGACACGTTCTCAGTCCACCTCGAAACTGAACTCGGAGTCGCCGATGCGCACGCGATCGCCGGGGTGAAGCGGGCGCGGGCCATCGAGTAGCTCCTCGTTGAGGTAGGTACCGTTGGTGGAGCCTAGATCCTCGATCACAAGGATCCTGCCCTGCTCGTAGATGCGGGCGTGACGTGCCGAGGCGAAGGGATCGCCCAGGCGGATCTCGGCTGTCTCTCCACGACCAAAGACGACGTCCCCACCGAGGTCATAGATCATGCCCGGCTCGTGCCCGGGCGCGCGCTCCACAACCAAGCGAGGAGCGCGCCCGAGCAGGTCGGCCGGTCCGAAGGTGGAGGCCGAGTGCAGCCCCGTCGCGTCGGCTGGTGGGGCGGCGGGGTGACCGGGACCGTCGGGGAGCTGTGCGCCACTGCCGCGCAGGTCGCGCAATGCACTGCGCGAGACCCACAGCAAAAACAGGTAGAGCACGATGAGAAAGCCGAACTTCAGCATGACCGAGACGGGCTCGAGGTTGTTCATGGGGCGATCTCGAAAAGAATCTCAGTGGAACCGACCTCGATGCGATCCCCCGTACGCAGCTGCCTCGGACCGTGGACAGCCGTGCCGTTGACGCGTACCCCGTTGGTGGAGTCGAGATCCTCAATCGTCCACGCCGATCCCGCTGGGCGTAGCTCGGCGTGGCGACGAGAGACACTCGAATCCTCGAGCACTATGTCGCAGTCGCGGCTGCGGCCGACCTCCGCCCCCCTGGGCGGCAGGAGCAGGCGCTTGCCGGAGATCACGAGTAGAGCCTTGGGTCTTCGCCGGCCGCCGGTGCGCTCGACCGCGTCGCGCACCCTCTCCGAGTTGCTGACGATCATGGTGTTGCCAGCTTCTTCGGGCTTGTCGTAGGCAGGCGCGACGGCGGCTGAGGCCGCGGCCGGCGCCGGCTCGCTCTCTCGTGGCTCGTCCTCGGCGCGCGCCAAGCGAGCTTCGATCCCGAATTCGCCGAGCTGCAACCGCTCATCGGTATGAAAGACGATGTGCGGGCGCGAGGCCAGCGCGAGGTTCTCGCCGCGCGCGTGCTCGAGCAAATAGGCGCACAACTCGTCGATCACCTCGTGCTCGACTCCCTCATAGCGCGCGCGGTCACGCGGGGAGAGCCACACCGAGTATTCGTTGGGAGCGTATACGCGCGAGACCGAGGCCGTCTTGTTCTCGTCCATCTCGCGCGCGAGCTTGCGCGCGAGCTC
>DATMPT010000223.1:0-2692 GCA_035567355.1 Solirubrobacteraceae bacterium | reverse complement strand
GCATCCTTCCTCGCGGGCTGGACCCGCCTGATTGACGAGGAGTGGGGGCGCGTCCCGCTCGCCATGGAGGTCGCGGTGGCGCTCGCGGTGGCACTGGCCTTCCAGCCACTGAAACGGTGGCTCCAGAACCAACTCGATCGGTATTTCTATCGTGAGACGTATAGCTACGAGCAGGTCGTGCGCGACGCCAGCCAAACCATTTCGTCCACCCTGCATCTGCAGTCCCTCCTCCAGTATGTCTGTGAAGTGACCGCGACCACGCTGCGCACTGATCTCGTCGCCTGCTTTACGGGGCACGTGGGTCGTGACGCTTTTCGCGTGGCGGCTAAGAAACGCTTCGGCGGCGGCGATGGGGTACTGGAGAGCGTGAGCGTTGCCTCCAGCGATCCGCTCCCCTCCTACCTCCTGCGAACCAAGCGCCCGGTGTACAAAGAGGATCTCGGCCGTACTCTCACCGGTCCGGCAGCGATTGCCGCGGTTCAGCATCTGTCACGGTTGGGTGGCGAGCTTGCTCTACCGATACTCTCCGACAACCAGTTAACCGGCTTCCTGGTGGTGGGCGCCAAACTCTCTGGCGATGCTTTCTTTGGCGAGGACGTCGCTCTGCTTTCCACTCTTACGAGTCAGGCGGCGACCGCGATCAAGAATGCGCAGCTCTACCAGCAAGTCCTGCTTGCCAACGAGTATATCCAAAACATTCTGGCCACGATGGATAGTGGCGTGATCACGGTCGATAGTGAGGGGCGTGTCGCCTTGTGCAACTCGACCGCGGAGCGCATGACCAACCTCTCCAAATCACGACTCGCCTCATTGACCGTCGATGAGCTCCCGCATCCCTTCGCTCTCCAATTGCGCCTCACGCTCGCTGATGGACAACCCCGGGTCCAGGCCGAGAGCACGCTTCAGGTTGGGCCAGACCGCTCAGTGCCGATTGTCTGTTCCACCTCAGCGCTCCGAGGTGAGCCGGACGCGATCATCGGGGCTCTCGTCGTATTCAGCGACCTCTCGAAGCTCAAGGCTCTAGAAAGCGAGAAGAGACGCGCCGAGCGATTGGCCGCCTTCGGTACGCTCGCATCGGGCATCGCCCACGAGATTAAGAATCCGTTGGTCGCGATCCGGACATTTGCCGAGCTGTTACCGGAGCGATTCACAGACATCGACTTCAGAGAGACCTTCGCGAAGGTTGTCGTAGCCGAGATCGGGCGGATCGATGATCTAGTGGGGAAGCTACGCGGACTGGTCGTCCCTTCCGTGCCGGAAGCGGCCATCACTGATGTCCGTGAACCCATTCTGGATACGCTCGCCCTGCTGAGTGGACAGATCGAGCAAACTCGAACTGTCGTCCGGCGCATATTCGTCGATCCCGCCCCTCTTGTGGCTGTCGACCCGAATCAACTTAAACAGCTTGTCCTCAATCTGTGCCTGAATGCTCTCGAGGCGATGGGACAGGGGGGCACACTGACGGTGCGAGTCCGCCGGCGAGATTCGGACGAGACGTCGAACGTTCTCGTCGAGATCGAAGACACCGGCCCCGGAATCCCGGAGTCCATCCAGAGCAGCATTTTCAATCCTTTCTTTACGACAAAGGAGCATGGCACTGGCCTTGGCCTCGCCATCTGCCGCGGCATCATGGACGCACACCACGGAACCATCCGGGCGGAGAGCAGTGACGAGCACCATGGAACGATCATAACGGTGGAGTTTCCAGCCGCGGGCGAATCCGCCGAGACCGTCCGAGGCGAGGTTGCAGGTTGAAGTCTCTTGGCCTAGTTGGTTCCTCGTGCAGAACAATGAACTCGTCGCGTCGGACAGGAGTCCCGAGCGAAAGGAATCTCCTGGGCCAGCCTCCATCCGGACCTATTGCGTTCCCGAGAGCGCGAGAAGGCCGCGAGATGCTTTGCGCCGAGGCTGGGAGAGAAATCGGCGGCATCAACGCCGTCGCAGTCGAAGCCGGACCTGGCGCGCGATTGGCCCATGGCGGGAGACGTTCAGCCAGCGCACGACAGTTGCAGCAGCTTTTCAGCAATCTGTGTTTAAATGCGATCAGACCATGATTTCGGCAGGGAGTTGACCGTGCGCGTGGCCGATCTGTCGGAAGGTGATGGGAGGATGTTCGTCGAGGTGCCGGTTACCGGCCCCGGTATCGCGGCGGACCTGCTAGCCGCCGTCTTCGATTCATTCGTGACCCCCAACGGGGGGCGGCGCGGCTCCATCTTCACCATTGAATTTCCCGTCCCGTCGGGCCGCCCCAGCCGCGTCGCACCGTGAAGACCATCCTCCTCGTCTCAGCGAGCGAGACCCTCCGCAACCGCCTCCTGCGCGGCTTCGAATACACCCACTCGATGTTCACCGCCGCCTCCGACGACGAGGCGCTGCGCACCCTGCGACTCACCGAGATGGACTTGATCGTCAAGGAGGTCGTCGGCCCGTCGCGCGGTCTCGCCGCGTTCATCGCGAACGCTCGGCATCTCTGCCCGACCGCGGTGGTGATATGCATACTGACTCCCGGAATCGACCCCGACGGGGAGAACGAGACCGAGGCCGCCGACTTCGTACTCATCGAGCCGTTCACGAGCCGACAACTTCAGAGCCTGCTGAAGCAGGCCGACGACAAACTTCGCCTCCTGCAGGAGGTCGCCGCCCTTCGCGCGGCCCGGAATCCGGGCGTGGCCGGCGCCGCCGGGAGCCCGGC
>DATMPT010000222.1:0-3859 GCA_035567355.1 Solirubrobacteraceae bacterium | reverse complement strand
GAGCTCGCGTTCAAGCTCGCGGGCGCGCTCGCCATGAGAGAGGCGCTCGCGCAAGCCCACCCGGTGCTGCTGGAGCCGATCATGCTCGTGTGCGTATCCGTCCCCGAGGAGCACGTCGGCGATGTGATCGGCGATCTCAATAGCCGCCGTGGACGCCCGCAGGGCATGGAGCCCACGGGCACCACCACCGAGATCAAGGCCGAGGTGCCAATGGCCGAGATGCTCGGCTACGCACCCGACCTGCGCTCGATAACCCAAGGTCTGGGCGACTACACGCTCGAGTTGCTGCGCTACGAGCCCGCCCCCTCACAGCTCGCCAAGAAGGTGCTCGAGCAGCTCGAGGGCGAGCACGCGACTGCCCACGCATGAGCCGTCCGGTACTCTGATGGGCCGATGGCTACGCGCGCAATCGTCACGTCGCACCCGGTAGTCGCCTGCGACGTGTGTGGCAGGCACCTGTTGCGAGGCGAGAGCCCTGACGTGTTCCTTGCCGGCGGCCAGCGTCGCACCGTGTGCGAGCTGTGTGTCCCGAGGGCCTCGGCCGAAGGCTGGCTGCGCGAGGCCGACAATCACACGCTGGGCGTGCGCACCACGCGTGCGCGGCGCGCTGGCTCGCTGCTTGGAAGGCTGCGCCAGTTACGTGAGCCCTCCGGGCGTCCTCTGCGCCGCGAGGCTCAGCCGGCGGCCGACCTTGCCAGCGCAGAGGAGGAGCTCTCCGAAGACGGCCTCTATGACTTCCTGGAGGGAGGCTCGATTGCGCGCTCAGACACCTATGCGCAGGGACAATACGCCGGCTCTGCCGAAGCGGCCACGGATGGCCCAGGCAAGCCTGCCGCGGGCAGGTGGAGGGGCGGGCGCAGCGGCGATGGGGAGGATTTGGCGCTCGGCGAGCGCGAATTCGCCGGCTCGGGGCCCACGCAGGGCGAGTCTTCGCCACCTACCAACGGCGATCTGAAGATGGCACGAGCGCTGGAGGTCTTCAACGCCGGCGAGCAGCCACGACGCATTGCCGGCGTGGCCCGCTCCTTGGGGTCCCCGGCGGTCAGCGTACGTCCGCTCGAGCAGTCGGGCAGTACGGTTGCGATCGTCATCGCGTGGGAGCTCTGCTGGTATCGCTACGAGGTCGACCTCGGCGACGAGGCTGCCGGAGCGCAGCTTGTGGGTCAGGGGATGGAGCTGGAGGAGCTGCCCGATGAGGATCGTCTGGCAAACGCGGGCGCAGATGAGCGCGGCGAGCTGACCCCGCTTGCCCTCTCCCCGGGCTACTAGGCCGGGGACTCGCGGGCTGAGGGCGCGGATTTTGGCTGCAGGCACTCCGCGGATTGGCTACTGGCGCTCGGCGCAGTACGATCTAGGCCATGATCTATTGCGTGGTGCCCAAGCCGCTCGCCGATGAGCTCTACCCCAAGCTCGTCAAGCGTTACGAGAACGACGACAACGTCACGGTCATCGTCGACCGCCGTGATGCCGACCGTCGCGCACGCGGTTCGCGTCCCTCTGAGCAGGATCTGCAACGGCGCGTGATCCGCGACCGCCGCCGGGCGCGCGTTCCCGGCGATCTCCCGCCGCTCGTCGACGGCTCGTAGGCCGATGGCGGAGTCCCAGGTGCGCAGGGTGTGCTTGCCGCGCGCCCTTATGGGCCCGAGGGGCCAATGAAGGTCGTGGTCCATGTCGATGGTGGCTCGCGCGGCAACCCCGGGCCGGCTGCCGCCGCCAGCGTCGTCTCGAAGCCCTCGGGAGAGGTGCTGGACGAGGCCTCGCAGCTGCTCGGCACGGTCACCAACAACGTGGCCGAGTATCGCGCGCTGCTCTTGGGCCTGGCCCGCGCTCGCGCTCTGGGTGCGACCGAGGTGGAGGTCGTCAACGACTCCGAGCTGATCGCCAAGCAAGTGCAGGGCCTCTACAAGGTCAAGCACGCGGCGATGCGGCCGTTGTACCAGGAGGCGATGGCAGCGTTGCGTGGCTTTGCGCCGTGGAAGATTCGCACCGTCCCACGTGCCCAGAACGCACACGCCGATGCGCTCGTCAACGCGGCGCTCGACGGATCGGTGGCGACGCCCGCGGGCTGAGCCTCGCTCCGGTGCCATCTGCCGGGTATGACCTGCACGAGGTCACCCACACGAAGACCGGCCGGTTGGGCTGACACATGAGCTTTGAAGCCCGATATCGTGCAAGGTGGACCCGGCGCTCAGTGAAGCGTGTGCGTGGCCCGTGCGATCGCAATCATTTGTGCGTTGGAGAGGTCCTCTAGCAACGTGTTGCTCACGAAATAGATGAATTTTCCGCTGCGCCAGCCGATGTCGTGGATGTGGGAGCCATCGTCTACGAGCAGATATGAGCGTCCGCCTATTTTCTGAACGCCGGCGTGGGCGAACAGGGGGATGTTCACCCAGTCGATTCCCTCCACGTCGTAGTAGCCGCCGAGCCCGTTCTGCTGCCATACGGCCACATAGGCGTGGTGGAGGTGCTTGTGCTCGTCTTCGAGCGTATACACGTGCATTTCCTGGGGTGTCGCCGGTCCCGTTTGCACAGCCGGGTACTCCAACGGGAAGGGCACATTCGGTGCCGCGGTGATCGCCATCGCCCTGGCCGAGCTCGAGACGGGGTAGAGGTCCAACGAGGCGCTCGGGGTGCTGCTCGAGCTGTGGTGGTTGTGCGACGAGCTGGAGGTTGGCAGCTTCAGCTGTTCGTGGCCGTGCAGAAATTCCCTGACGGTCGCTTTGATCAGGGACGGCGAGGACGTCACATAGCTGTTCCCGCTGATCGTCGCGTTCGCGTTTTCCACCTGGAATTTGACCTGGCGCAGCGGCTTTTGCTGGGAGAAGGCGGCGAGCTTGGCGAGTTCGATCAGCTGGCCGGCCGAGGAGTGGAAGGTGGTGGTGACAGCCTTGCCCACGGCCTTAGAGACCGTGTCGATCTCCCCTACGAGGTTGCCCACTGGGACCTGCTCGCGCAGGTTGCGCAAGAAGTCCTGCTGGCGTGCCACGCGCACGAAATCCGAATCGCCGTGACGGTAGCGCACATAGCTGAGCGCGTTTTCGTAGCAGAGCTTCTGATAGCCAGGTTGCAGGTTGATCGAGGAGTAGTTGCCCGATTCGGTGGCTTCGCTCTGGTGGAGGTAGCGGTGGTCCACGTTCACGTACACACATCCGAGCGTGTCCACGACGTCGCGAAAGCCCTTGAACGATACGTCGATCACGCCGTTGAGCTTGATGTGCAGCAGGTGCTCGATCGTTTGCGCGGCGAGTTCCACTCCGCGGTTGCTGCCCCCTTCCGCGCTGCCGATCGTGTAGGCCGCGTTGATCTTGCTTGGGTAGTAGACCTGCCCGCTTTTCGTCGTGATCGTCACGAGCAGGTCGCGCGGAACCGAGAGCACCGAGATCTGCCCGTAGTTCGGGTCGAGGTGCACCAGCAGCATCGTGTCGCTATGCGGCGGGTCGTTGCGGTCATACGCGTCTTTGGAGCCGGCCCGTCTGTCGGAGCCCAGGATCATGAAGGTTTGTGGTTCGCCGCTGTAGGCCGTTTCCACGACGCCGTTGGCGATGTGGATCTGGCTGCCCTTCGGGAACACCTCTTCGGCGATGTGGTTGAGCTTGGTCAGCGCGATTGTCGCCGTCGCCGCGCCGCTGAGCAGCAGGATCGAGACGCCCGCGATCGCAAAGCGCGCCCACATGCCCCTCGCGAGGGAGGGTGGACGCTCATCGTCGAGTGGTGTCGCGGGAGGAACGCTCATGTGTGCAAGGGCAGGCGCCACCCACCCACGCCCGGGTCCAGTCGGCCAAGACTAGCGCCAGCTTCGGCCGTTGCGCGCCGGACCGCGGCTGTTGCCGTCTGTGCGAGCGTGCTCAGGCAACGAGTT
>DATMPT010000221.1:0-2621 GCA_035567355.1 Solirubrobacteraceae bacterium | reverse complement strand
GCAGACGAGCATGTCCTCGTCGTCCTGCCCAAACGAATACTCCAACTTGTTGCGGTAGCGCCACTGCGCCACAGCGGGCACGATCTCCTCCAAGTCGAACCCGTCGAGCTTGCCGATACGCCGCAGGGCATCCTCGACCTGCTCGGCCTTGATCTGCAATTGTCGCTCATACGGCAGTACCTGCCACGCCACACCGGGATGATCAGCCGTAGGGGCTATCCGCTCGGGACTCGGCTCGAGCACCTCGACCGTGCGCGCGTGCGCGTAGCTGCGCTTGCGCTTGCTCACGATCGCGTTAACCGTGTCGCCGGGTATCGCGCCCGAGACAAACACGACGTAGCCGTCCTCGCCGTAGCGGGCGACGCCCTCGCCACCGTGCGCCAGCCCGTCCACGGTCAGCTCGAGCGTGTCGCCCCGATCCGGGCGACTCATGCGATCAGCAACTCCAGCAGGGCCTTCTGGGCATGGCGGCGGTTCTCGGCCTGCTCCCAGATGCGCTGGCGCGGGCCGTAGAGGACCTCGGCGGTTATCTCCTCGCCCGGGTGAGCCGGCAGGCAGTGCAAGGCGATCGCATCCGGGGCAGCCGCGTCGAGCAGGGCGTCGTCGATGCGGTAGGGCGCCAAGGCCGCGCGGCGCGCGGCCTGCGGCGATTCCGCCGTGTGCCCCGAAGGGGGTATCGATCCCCGCTCGGCGGCGGTGTCCTCGTCGCCCATGCTCACCCACACGTCGGTGTACAGCGCGTGCGCGCCCGTGGCTGCCTCGTGGGGGTCGTGGTAGAGCGTCAAGGAGCCCTCGGCGCCGGGCGGCAGCGATAGGCTCTCCTCCAACGCGTAGCCTGGCGGCGAGGCGATCGCGATGTCCATGCCGGCCAAGGTGCCGAGGATCGCGAGCGAGCGGGCTACGTTGGTGCCGTCCCCGACGTAGGCCAAACGCAAGCCGGCGAGCCCACCGAAGACCTCGCGCACGGTCATCAGGTCCGCCAAGGCCTGGCACGGATGGTGTGAGGTCGTGAGCATGTTGAACACGGGGATCGTGGCGTGCTCGGCCAGCTCTTCGAGCAAGGCGTCGGGACCGGTCCGCACGCCCACGGCCGCCACTTGGCGCGAGAGCACCAGGGCGGTGTCGCGCGGGGACTCGCCGCGCGACAGCTGGGTCTCGCTCGAGCGCAGGACCACGGCGTGGCCGCCGAGCTCGTGGACGCCCATCTCAAACGACACGCGCGTGCGCGTG
Source organism: Solirubrobacteraceae bacterium (assembly GCA_035567355.1). Classification (GTDB taxonomy): domain Bacteria; phylum Actinomycetota; class Thermoleophilia; order Solirubrobacterales; family Solirubrobacteraceae; genus Palsa-744. Next base: position 1,391 of record DATMPT010000221.1, on the reverse strand, counting down.
GAGGGCTTCTCGAAGATCAACGCCACGCCGCGTCCGGCCAGGGCGCGCGAGGACAGGGGCGCATCCTTCAACTCGAGCGCACGGGCGAGCAGCGCGCCGAGATCGCTCGCGCTAAGCTCGGCGCCTGTGAGGAAATGGGGAGGCACAGTCCGTCAGTTTATGCGGCCTGTCGCGCTGGCTTGCGCGGCGGCGTTGCTCGTTGCCGGCTGCGGATCGAGCAAATCGGACACCACCGCGACGGCCACGACGGCTACCACCGCCACGAGCACGACCCCCAAGGGCCTCACGACCGACGGCAAGATCAACTACGCCAAGCCACCGGCCAGCGCGCCTTTGCAGAGCGGGGTCATCAAAATCACCTACCGCGAATTCGCGATCGAACCGGACACGGTCAAGGCGAAGGTCGGCAGCACGCTCAAGTGGACCAACGAGAACACCGAAAAGTGCAACGTCAAGAGCGAGGGCGGGTCGTACACGTTCGACTCGGGCAACCTCCCCGAAGGCGGGACTTTCGAACTGAAGCTCGACAAGCCGGGCACGATCCACTACGAGTGCACGGGCTATCCGGCCACGATGAACGGGACCATCGAAGTATTGAAATGATGGGGACGGCGTCCAGCCGTCCCTCTCGATGGGAACGCCTCCAGGCGCCCCCTTAACCGGGCCCGCGGCCCTCTAAAAGTCCGCGAGACCCTCCTCGGGACTCGACGCCGTGGCATAGGTACGCCTGGGAATGCGCCCGGCGCCGCGCGCCAAGCGCCCCGCCTGAACCGCGTGGCGCATCGCGCTCGCCATCGCGACCGGGTCCTGGGCGCGCGAGACCGCGCTTGCGACCATCACCGCGTCGCAGCCAAGCTCCATCGCCAACGCCGCGTCCGAAGCGGTGCCGACGCCGGCGTCGAGCACGACCGGGACCTGGACCGCTTCGCGGATCAAGGCGATGTTGTAAGGGTTGCGAATGCCCATGCCGCTACCGATCGGCGCGCCCAAAGGCATCACCGCGGCGCAACCCACATCGACCAGGCGCCGCGCCAAGATGGGGTCGTCGGTCGTGTATGGCAATACCGTGAAGCCCTCGTCTACGAGCTGCTCGGCGGCCTTGAGCAGCTCGGGCGCGTCGGGCAGGAGCGTGTCCTCGTCGCCGATCACCTCGAGCTTGACCCAGTCTGTCTCGAACGCCTCGCGCGCGAGCTTGGCGGTGAGCACGGCGTCGCGCGCGGTGAAGCAGCCGGCGGTGTTCGGCAGCAGCTCGACGCCTTCGCGCGCGAGCACGTCGATCAACGAGCTTTGAGGATTGGGAACCCCACCCGCCCGAACCCCACCCGCCCGAACCCCACCCGCCCGGACCCCACCCGCCCGGGCGGGCCTCAGATCAACCCGCCGCAACGCCA
>DATMPT010000220.1:0-5002 GCA_035567355.1 Solirubrobacteraceae bacterium | reverse complement strand
TGTGAGCAAGCCGGTGGTCGCCTACATCGCGGGATTCACGGCACCGGCGGGCAAGCAGATGGGCCACGCGGGCGCGATCGTGTCCGGCTCCGCCGGCACAGCCGCAGCCAAGGCGCTCGCGCTCGAAGCCAAGGGCGTGAGGGTTGGACGCACTCCGACAGAAGTCGCCGAGATCGCGATCGAGATCCTGGGTGGAGTGACCACAGGGTGAGGATCGACTGCCGGCCTCTGCCAGCTCACGGCAGACGGGTCGCATCATGGGTCGTTCAGCAGCTACGCTAAAGCCGTGGACCAAGAGGTCGCAAAGACGCTGGGAGAGTTGGAGCTGAAGCTCCAGCAGCTCGAGCACGAGCTGACCTCGATCGGGCACCAGGCGCCGGCCACAGCGCCCCAAAGCGCCCAAAGCGCCCAAAGCGCGGACACGCCGGCGCGGGCACTGTCGCACGCGCCGCCACATCCCCACGGGAGACTGGTCGACGAGTCGATCGAGCCCGCGGCAGCCGAGCAGGCGCTCGCGGACGGGGACGGCTTCGGTGGGCCCGCGGTGTTTGGCGGCGAGGAAGTTCCGTCGCAGGCGGGCGCGACGACCGCGCGCGACTGGACAGTAGATGTAAGAGAGACGGCCTACGGCGAGATCCCAACGCCGCCGCCGCCAGGAGGGATGCCGGGCCCGCCGATTCCCCCGCCGGGACCAACGCCCCAGCCGCCACCGACGACACCGCCGGGACCGCCTCCTCCGCGGACGCCGACGGGACCCGCTCCGCCGCGGACACCGCCGGGAGCGGAGCCGCAACCGATCGATAGGGCGGAGCTGGTGCGCTTCAAGCACAAGCTGGAGCGCACGATGGGCGATCTCCTCGATGAGTACAGCAAGCTGCTGTCACCCAAGCCGCCCGCATAGGATGCCCGCATGATCTCCTTCGCCCGGGGCGCTCCGTCGCTCGACATCGTCGATGTGCAAGGCCTGAAGGAGGCCGCGGTGCGTGCCTTCGAGAGCGATCCGGCGGGCGCCACCGCCTATGGGACCTCGATCGGCTACCCGCGCCTGCGGGCTTGGATCGCCGACAAGCATGGAGTCGAGCCCGATCGGGTGCTCGTGACGAACGGATCGATGCAGGCGGACGCATTCCTGTTCGAGCAACTCGTAAAGAGCGGCGACGACGTGATCGTGGAGCGCCCCACATATGACCGTACGCTGCTGTCGCTGAGGGAGCGCGGCGCGAAAGTGCACGCGGTCGAGCTCCAGCCGGACGGGATCGATACGGGCGCGCTTGCTTGCATGACCGGCGGCGAGGGCGTGAGGCCAACGCTCGCCCACATCATCCCCAACTTCCAGAACCCGGCCGGCTACACGCTGTCGCTTGCCAAGCGCGAAGCGCTGGTTGAGCAGGCCAAGGAGCACGACTTCCTGATCTTCGAGGATGACCCGTATGTGGAGTTGCGCTTTAGTGGGGAGAAGCTGCCGACGATGCTCTCGATGGACCCCGAGAGGGTGGTGTATGCGTCCTCGTTCTCTAAGACCGTGTGCCCGGGGATCAGGGTGGGGTATCTCGTGGGGCCGGCCGGGCTGATCGCGGAGATCGCCAAATTGGCGACAAACACATACATCTCCCCGAGCATGGTCTCGCAAGCGATCGTGTACGAGTTCTGCGCATCCGGTTCGATCGAAAGCTCGATCGAGACGGTGAGGACGGCTTTGGCCAAGCGCGCCTTGACACTCCAAGGCGCGCTGAGCCGTGACCTGCCCGAGGCCGAGTTCGTGGCGCCGGAGGGCGGCTACTTCATGTGGGTGGAGCTCCCTCAGGGGACCGACGTGAATGCCTTGTTCAGGCTCGCGAGCGAGTTGGGCGTGGCCTTTGTGAAGGGAACCGACTTCTTGATGGAGGGCGGGGAGAACACGCTCAGGCTGGCTTACTCGGGCGTAACCCCCGAGCAGATCGACGAGGGCGTGGGCAAGCTCGCAGAAGCCTTCAGGTCGCTCTAGCTCCTGACACGCCGAGGGACAAGCGAGACGCGGACGTACCCGAAGGCAAGAGCAGGCCGCATGGTGCTTGAGCACGCGCGGCCGAGGACGAATACCGGTCGAAGGTCGGCGCCGGCTATCGGGCGCGTCAGCGGCCGTAGCGCTGTCCAAGCACCAGCTGCTCGGGCAACGCGGTGCGGGGAGGCGGAGAAGGATCGGCCGTGACGGAGACCGTCTCGGCGACGCTGGGCGTGAGCACACAGCGTGAGCCTTGGGCGGTCTCCACGATGACCTGGTCACCGTCATGGGCCACCAGGGTGCCCGTGAGACCGGGCTCGACACCTGAGAGCTTGAGGTAGCGCAGAAGATCCTCGGCCTCGTTCTCGAAGCGCAGGATTCGCACCGTGGCGCCCACCTGGACATCGGCGAGCGGGACCCCCGCGAGGCGTGCCCCGGCGACGATTGGGTGGCCGTGGGGACAGGTGGTGGCGTCGCCGATGGCGGCGAGCATTTTCTCCTCGAGCACCGGGGACATTGCGTGCTCCAAGCGCTCGGCCTCCTCGTGGACCTCATCCCAGGGGACGCCGAGCACGTCGGTCAGGAAGCGCTCGATCAGGCGGTGCCGACGGACGATGCCCTCAGCGTGCTCGACCCCGCTCGGGGTGAAGGCGATCGAGCGGTCCGAGCCGCGCGTGATGTAGCCGTCGCGCTCCAAGCGCCCGACCATCTCGTGGACGGTGGGGGCCGAGAGCTGCATTGCACGCGCGACATTGGCCCCTGTCATCGGGAGTCCCGCCTCGCGTAGCCAGAAGAGAATCTGCAGGTACTCCTCCTCGGCCACGGTCGCGGTGGTGGCTCCCTCCTCGCTCATCTTCCCAGCGTATAAGGTCGGCGCGGAGCGCACCTCCGGCGAGGTGGATCAAGAGAGACACGTCGGCGGGAGTCGTGAGGGAGCCCCGTACGGCGACGTCCGCTAAGGAGACAGGTCAGCTGGAGAGCTGCTCCACGGTGCATTCGCGCGGATCCTTGTCCTCGCGCCAGCGTTTGAGCTTTGCGCCGTGGCGGATGCGCCCGGCGGAGATGTGGTCGAAGTCGATCTCCACGACGAGCTCGGGGCGCAGCGAGACCCACTCGAGGTCACGTCCCGAGCTCCAACGGCTGGGGTCCGAAGAACCGCGCTCGCCAGTCTCATAGGGAGCGAAGAAATCGACCAGCTCGCGCTTGGCCTTGGCGGTGAGACCTGAGCAGTGACCTACGACGCGCAGGTCATCGCCATCATAGAGCCCGAGGATCAAAGCCCCCACCGTGCGCTCCTCCTTGCCGGGACGCCAGCCAGCCACGACGGCGTCGATCGTGCGGGTGCGCTTGACCTTGACCATCCCCTTGCGCTCTCCGGGCAGGTAGGGGGCGGAACGCTCCTTGGCGATCACACCCTCCGCCTCGCGCAGCCACAGCCCGGCCTCCTGAGGCGTATCGACGGAGACCATCAGCTCCACCGGAGCCTCCTTGAAATCGTCCTCGCCCAGGAGCTGCTCCAATCCGGCGCGACGCCGCGAGAAGGGCCGGTCCAGCCACGAGTGGTCGTCGTGGGCGAGCAGGTCGAAGGCGATGAAGACGGCCGGTGTCTCGAGCGCCAGACGTTGCACGCGCGAGGCCGCCGGGTGGACGCGCTGGCCAAGCGCGTCGAAGTCCTCGTGGCCGGCAGCGTCGCGCACGACGATCTCCCCGTCGAGCACGTAGCGCCCAGGCGGAAAGGTCAGCTCGGGAAAGTAGCGATCCAGCGTCTTGCCGTTGCGCGATTGCAGAAAAACCTCGTCGCCGTCGACGAAGGCGATGCAGCGGAAGCCGTCGAGCTTGATCTCGTAGACGTAGTCCTCGCCGGTGGGCAAGTCCTTGCGCGAGAGCGCCAGCTCGGGCTTCAGCGGTGGGATCAGTGGCAGCTCCATCACGACCGGATCATCTTCCCCAAACGGTTTGCTGGCATCGCCGCGATTGGGGGCGACCGGAGCATAGGACGCCGCGGGCGATACCAAGATAGTCGGGCCTCACGACTGCTTGGCCCGGCTGGGTTGCACGCGGCGGGGCTCGCCGGTCTGCTTGCGGAAGTGGGGCGGCCACGGGGCGTCCCCCAGGCCCTCGCGCTCGTCGCGGGAGGCCAGGTCCAGGAGCGAGCTCAGGGAGCCGGCGTGCTCGTCGATCGTGGCAGACGGATCTCCACGCTCGCGCAGGCGCGCCGGGACGGTGTCGATGCGCAATTCGGCGGGCTCCACGTCCGCAACCTCCTCCCACTCCAAGGGACACGACACGCGCGCGTCGGAGACCGCACGTACAGAGTAGGCAGAGGCGACCGTGCGATCGCGGGCGTTCTGGTTGTAGTCGATGAAAACCCCCTCGCGCTCCTCCTTCCACCAGCGGGAGGTCGCTTCGCGCGGCATCCGCCGCTCGACCTCGCGCGCGAGCGCAAGCGCGGCACGGCGCATCTCGATGAACTCGTATTCGGGGACGGTGCGCACGAACACGTGAATGCCACGCGAGCCCGATGTCTTGGGAAAGCCGCGTAGGCCATGCTCCTCGAGCACCTCCCGGACGGTCAGCGCCACGCGGCGCACCATCGCGAACTCGATGCCCGGCCCGGGGTCGAGGTCGATGCGCAGCTCGTCGGGGTGGTCGAGGTCGGAGCGGCGCACGGGCCAGGGGTTCCAGTCGATCACGCCAAGATTGGCACCCCACACGAGATGAGCGGCGTCATTGGGGACGAGCTCCCGCGCGTGCCGTCCGCTGGGGAAGGTGACGGTGGCCGTCTCGAGCCAATCGGGCGCCCCATTGGGGACACGCTTCTGAAAGAAGGGTCTCCCAGCGACCCCATCCACCCAGCGCTTCATGACCGTGGGGCGCTCCTTCAAGTGGCGCACAACGGCCTGCTCGCACTCAACGTAGTAGGCGGCGAGGTCGAGCTTCGTGAAGCCGGAGGCAGGGAAGTAGAGCTTGTCGGGTTTGGAGATGCGCAGCGCATGGCCGCTCACCTCGATCGTGACGTGA
>DATMPT010000219.1:0-2188 GCA_035567355.1 Solirubrobacteraceae bacterium | reverse complement strand
CTGAAGGTCCACCATCTGCTGCGCTTGCGCCGCGGACGCCACCTGCTGCTGCTGGAGCTGCATCTGGGTCAGACCGAGCACCTGTTGCGTCTGGCCGAGCTGACCTCGCGCGTTCTGCAGCTGCGCATCGGTCAATGCGTTGCCCTGCTGCTTGGCCGTCTGGGCCTCTTGCTGGGAGTGAATGGTTGCCGCCTGGGTCTCGGCGATGAGCGACCGTCGATCGGCGATGAGCGCGAGGTCTGTCGTCGTCGGCTCGTCGGGCTCGTCGCGGAACGCCGACTCGGCCCTCTGCAGGGCGACGTCGGCCTCGTGGACGTCCGTCGGGTCGAGCTGCATGGCGATGCCGTTCTTGGCGCGCAAGAACTCTTCGCGCGCCTCGGTGAGCGCGGGCGGCGGGATTTGCTGCGAAGCACACCCGGCACCTGCGAGGAGCAAGAGCGGCAGCACCGCCCCGGCCGCGCCGAGCCTCAGGATGCTGCTACTACGTCGGATTCGCATGTTCCTGGAGCTCATTGGGCACCTTTTTTCTCGAGACTGTCTTGAGCCTGCTGGGCGGCGTCGCCCGCATGGGCGGCCTGTGCCAGCGTCGACGCGAGCTGCGCTTCGGTGCTCGCGAGGACGATCAACGTCGCGGCGCGCTTGTTGTCATTTCCGATGAGGGCCTTGCCCTTCTGCAGATCCTCGTGGGCAAGCTGCAAGTGCAGCTTCGCATCCGGCACGGCGGGGGCGCCACTGGCCTCGGCGCGTCCCACCTCGACCTGCGCTGCGGACCACTGGTCGTTTGGGGGAGGGACGACGGACGTGCAGCCCGCGACGAGTCCTCCAACCGCAAGAGACACCGGTAACATGTACGATTTCATATCGACTCCTTCTCTGTCGTTCTCTCTTGGCGGCCCATGGCCGACGGGCCTCGCGACCTCGCGATGGCCAGCGCGCGTCCAGGCGCGCGCTCGGGTTTGCAAAGCAGCACGCGTGCCAAGTGCGGCACCCATCGCCGCGAATGACTATTCACACCCGCCATCCCCGGCGCGACTTGCCGGCTCCCCGCACGGCGCGGAGGGTTGCAAGCAGCAACCATGCGGCGGCGGCCCCGATCGCGAGAGAACGGGAGTCGAAAGCGCTCTGTGGACCCGCCGCCTTCTGGGTCCGGTAGCCTTCGACCCGCGCGGCGGACTCCGTGCCGTCGGGCAAGAATGGGGCGGGGTCCGCTCCCTTCGAGGCGTTTTGGTCCGAAACCTTGCCGCGCGCCTGTACGGAGACCGTGAAGTCGGCGGCGAGCCCCAGCGCCGCCTCCGTCGCTTTCACCCGGCCCGCGGTCGCCCTCAGGGAGAGTGCCGCGGCAGAAGCGAGAGCAGGGGGAAGCTTGAAGACGTGGCTCAGGGTGTGGGCGAAGTTCCACGCAAGCTCGACGTGCTTCTCTTCGAGCTCCCGATTCAACCGCGCCGCGACGCCGTGATCGAAAAATGAGGGCAGCATGGCTACACCGGCGTGATCGATTTGCAGCCGGAAGACGAGCGTCGATCCATCCGCCCTTTCCTCGACGCTCGGCAGAACGTGCACCAGGAGCCCGTGCATGGAGACAGGAACGTCGAACCCGAGTACCGGCCAGCGCAGGGTCGCGTCGCACTTCACGGCCACCCCCTGTTCTGGAGTCAACGAGACCTCGCACGGACCCACGAGCAGCAGACTGCCGCTATCGCCGAGGGCGATCTCCAGCGGAGAGAACTTCTCCACGATCCCTTCCAGGTCCTCCCGCGTCAAGATCGCTTCGAGCCACATTCACGGCTCACCCTGCGAGGTTGGTGCCGCGCGCGATGGGCCACGTATCCTCGCCTGCGCGAACGCAGTGTGGCGCCGACCCGCGCCATCTCGCCTCATCGTGACGGTGGCGCCTAGTCCATGATGGCGTCACGACGTCAGCGTGATTGCGCTTTTGAGCTCCGTGTCGGTCGGGAGCGCACGGCCGAGAGCCGGTCGCGGATCACCTTGTTGAGCTCCGCTCCGAGCAAGATCGCTATCGAGAAGAGCCATAGCGTCATCATCGTCACCCCGATGACCGCCAGGCCTCCCAGATACCCATTTCCGGTCCCCGCCCTCCATACATAGAGTCGGTAACCCGACCCGAGCCCCGCGAGGAGCGCCACGGCCACGAGGGCACCCGGGAGGATCGGCGTGGGGTGTCGCGCTT
>DATMPT010000218.1:0-10406 GCA_035567355.1 Solirubrobacteraceae bacterium | reverse complement strand
CCAGTGTGCGCTGTGCGCGCTCGGGATCGCGCGATAGCACGGTTACGTCGTCTCCGCGCGCTCGCAGCACAGCCACGACCTGCGGGCCGACCAGGCCCGTGGCGCCCGTAATCACTACCTGCATGGCGCCACCGCTCTGCTCCTCGCTCGTGTGACCGTGAGCCGCATGGCCGGTCCCTGCCTCAGCTGCTGCTGCGCGCGTGCTGCTCGCCCATTCCTGTCAGCCTATCGCTCTGCGCGAAGCCGACCTCTTGACCTGCGAGGGCGTTGCCGCTCGCGCGTGCCTGCTCGGCCACCGCAGCCGCCACAGCTGGCGCCACGTCACGGTTGAACACCGATGGAACGATGTAGTCGTCCCGCAGCTCGGCATCATCGACGATCGCGGCGATCGCCTGCGCGGCGGTCATCTTCATCTCCTCGGTGATCGCTTTCGCGCGCACGTCGAGCGCGCCGCGGAAGATACCCGGGAAGCACAGCACGTTGTTGATCTGGTTCGGGTAGTCCGAGCGTCCGGTTGCCATGATGCGGACGTAGGGGGCTGCCTCCTCGGGAATCACCTCGGGGTTGGGGTTGGCCATCGCGAAGACCATCGCGTCGTCGTTCATCTTGGCAAGCGCCTCCACCGGCAGCGCGCGTGCGCCGGAGAGGCCCACGAGCAGGTCGGCCCCCTCGATTGCATCTGCGGGTGTGCCCGTGAGCGCTTCACGGTTGGTCGACTCGGCGTACCAATGCTTGATCGAGTTCATCGAGCCGTCGAGGTAGTCATCGCGCCGGGTGGAGAGCACGCCGCGGGAGTCGGCGCCGATGATGTCGCGCACGCCGGCCTCCAGCAGGATCTTGGTGACCGCGACGCCGGCTGCACCGAGGCCGATCACGAGCACCTTCAAGTCCTCGAGCTTGCGAGCGGTGAGCTTGACGGCGTTCAGCAGGGCCGCCATCACGACAACGGCGGTGCCGTGCTGGTCGTCGTGGAACACGGGGATGTCGAGATCGCGCTTGAGGCGCTCCTCGACCTCAAAGCAGCGCGGTGCCGAGATGTCCTCGAGGTTGATCCCACCGAAGGCCGGCGCGATCAGGGTTACCGCCCGCACGATCTCATCTGTGTCCTTCGTGTCGAGGCAGATCGGGAAGGCGTCCACGCCGGCAAACTCCTTGAACAGGCATGCCTTGCCCTCCATCACCGGCATCGCCGCGGCTGGGCCGATGTCGCCGAGTCCCAATACCGCCGTTCCGTCTGAGACGACGGCGACTGTGTTGCGCTTGATCGTGTACTGAAACGCCTTGTCCGGATCGTCCTTGATGGCGGTGCACACCCTCGCCACGCCTGGGGTATAGGCCATCGAGAGGTCGTCGCGCGTCTTCAGCGGGTGCTTGTTGTGCTGTTCGATCTTGCCGCCCACGTGCAGCAGGAAGGTCCGGTCAGTCGTGTCGATCACCTTTACGCCCGAGAGGGAGCCGATCGCCGAGAGGATGCGGTTCCAGTGATCGCGGTTGGAGGCGTCCACGACGATGTCCCGCACGCTGTGCTCGGCGCCCGCCTCGACGAGATCGACAGCAACGACCATCCCGCCCTGCTCGCCGATCATGTCGGTCACCTGGCCCAGCATGTTCTGGCCCTCGTCTATCTCGACGCGGATGGTCAGGCGATATTGCGCGCTTGGGGTGACGCTCACTGGAATGAGACTCCTCGAATAGCCGACGCGGGGGCCGGGCGGCTCGGCATCTTATGTGCTGGGGGCCGATGGGCCTATAGCCCCTCCTAATAGAGTGCTCGGACGTGGAGCGCCGCCTGTTCCTGATCGATGGTCCCAGCCTCGTCTACCGGGCGTTCTACGCCTTGCCTGAGTCGATCGCGACCTCCACCGGCGAGCCGACCAACGCGATCTTCGGCTTCTCCTCGATGCTCGTGAAGATAGTCACCGACCACGGCGTACTGCCGACAATGGTCGCCTGGGACGCGGGCACCTCTGGGCGGACCGAGCTGTTCGGCGAGTACAAGGCCGGCCGGCGCTCGCGCCCGGACTTGCTCAAAACGCAGTGGCCGGCTATGGAACCCCTGGTAGAGGCATTTGGTTATCGCAACGTGAAGCTCGATGGCTTCGAGGCGGACGACGTGATCGCCTCGCTTGCCGAGCAGGCGCGCAAAGCTGGTGTACCCGTGACGATCGTGACCGGCGATCGCGACGTCTTTCAGCTGATCGACGAGCAGGGCCTCGTGCAGGTTATGGCCACCGCGCGGGGCATCACCGAGACGAAGCTGTATGACCGCCAGGCGGTGATTGACCGCTACGGGCTGCCACCCGAGTTGATCCCCGACTTCTACGGCCTGAAGGGGGACACCTCCGACAACATTCCGGGTATTCCCGGCATCGGCGAGAAGACCGCCAGCGAGCTGATTCAGCGCTTCGGCTCGCTCGAGGGGGTTCTCTCCCACGTCCGTGACATCGGCGGCCCCAAGCGCAAGCAGAGCCTGATCGACCACGCAGAGGACGCACGCCTGTCAAAGAGCCTGGCCACCGTCCAGCGCGACCTGCCGGTCGACTTCGACCTCAAGACAGAGGCTGCGCGGGAACCCGACCGCTCGCGCCTGCGCGAGGTGTTCCGAAAGTACGAGCTGCGCGACCCCCTGCGCCGCCTGGAAGAGGCGCTCGGCGAGGCCGAGCTTGCCAGGGCGGCCTCCTCAGAGGAGGTCACCCTCACAGGGCGCGTGCGCAAGGGCGCCGTGACCGACATCGCGAACTTGAAGACGGCAAGCGGCACCAAGCCCCAGGAGCTGTGTATAGCCGTGCGCGCGGCCGAGGTGGAGGAGGGCGAGCTGTTCGCCGTGGGCTCGCCGTGGCGCTTTGCGGTCACGCCGGACCTGCCCCCCGCCGGTGCTTCGAGCGGCAAGATGGCGGCTGCCCGCGTATCGCGCGCCTCCGTGCTCGTCGGCGACTGTGCCGGCCCGAGTGAGGTCGTGGAGGCGTGCGGTGAGCTGGCTGTGGTCGCCCATGACGCGAAGGCGCTTGGCACGGTTCCGCCCGGGCTGGTGCACGACACCTTGCTTGGCGCCTACCTGCTGGAGCCCGCGCGGCGCGGTTATCCGGTCGGGGAGTTGTACGAGGAGCGCGGGCTCGTGGCCGGCGTAGAAGACCCGTTGGCGGGTGAGGCGCTCCTGTTGAGCGCGCTTGCCGCCTGGCAGCGCGAGCAGATCGTCGAGCGCGGCTTGCAGAGGGTGATGTGCGACATCGAGCTGCCGCTCGTCTCGGTGCTGCGCGAGATGGAGATCGTCGGCGTGCGCCTCAACGTGGAGCGCCTGCATGAGATCACAGGGCGCGTGCGGGGGGAGATCGCTGGCCTCGAGAAGCGCATCTACGAGCACGCCGAAGAGGAGTTCACGATCGGCTCCCCCCAGCAGCTGGGGGAGATCCTGTTCGTCAAGCTCGGCCTGTCGCGCAAGCGCCGTGGCAAGACAGGCTTCTCCACAGACGCGCGCGTGCTACAGGCAATCCGCGACGAGCACGAGATTGTGCCCTGTATCGAGCGCTGGCGTGAGCTCTCGACCTTGATCAAGACCTATCTGGACGTCTTGCCTGAGCAGGTAGACGAGCGCTCGCGCATCCATACCACCTTCCTGCAGGCCGGGGCACAGACCGGGCGCCTGGCGTCCACCAACCCCAACATGCAGAACGTCCCGATTCGCACGCCTCTCGGACGCGAGATCAGGGGCTGCTTCGAGGCCGAGGAGGGCAGTCTGTTGATCTCGGCCGACTACTCGCAGATCGAGCTGCGTGTGCTCGCATACATCGCCCAGGAGCCCGTCTTGGTCGAGATCTTCAAGCGCGGCGAGGACGTGCACACGGCGACTGCCTCGCAGGTATTCGAGGTCGGGGGGGTGGGCCCCGAAAAAATCGACCCGGGCATGCGCTCGAAGGCGAAGATGATCAACTACGGGATCGTCTACGGGCTCTCCGACTACGGACTCGCCGATCGCCTCAACATCCCCTTGGAGGAGGCCAAAGCGTTCATCGACGCCTACTTGGAGCGCTTCCCGCGCGTGGCGGCCTTCATCGCCGAGACGATCGAGTCGGCCAAGCAGGAGGGCCATGTCAAGACCCTGTGGGGCCGCCGCCGTCAGATCCCCGAGCTAATGGCGCGCAACTACCAGGTGCGAACGCTGGGCGAGCGTTTGGCTGTCAACACCGTCATCCAGGGCACGGCGGCCGACATTATCAAGCTGGCGATGGTGCGCTGCCACGACGCGCTGCAAGAGGGTGGCTTCTCCACCCGCCTCATCCTCACGATCCACGACGAGTTGCTCTTCGAAGCGCCGCCTTCCGAGCGTGAGGCCGCGTGTGCGTTGATCGAGGAGGAGATGTGCGGCATGTGGGAGCACTCCCCGCCACTCGCCGTCGACGTCGGCGTCGGGCAAAACTGGCTGGAGGCGAAGTGACCCGCACGCTGGCGGTCGCACTTGCGGCGCTTGCCGGCGTGCTCGTCGGCATGCAGGCGCCTGTCAACTCGCGCCTTGGGCGCAGCATCGGCAGTGTGCAGGCGGCGACCTTCTCGTTCGTCGTGGGCACAGTGGCCTTGGCCTTGATCGCAACGCTGTTCTACGGTGGCCTCGGCAGCTTCGGAGAAGCGGGCAAAGCGCCGTGGTGGGCTCTCGTCGGCGGCCTGCTCGGCGCCGTCTATGTGACGGTCGCGATCCTGACGGTGCGCACACTCGGGGTTAGCGGTCTCACGGCGATCGTGATCGCCGGCCAGCTGGCGGCTGCTGTCGTGATCGACCGCGTCGGCCTGCTCGGCATCGCCAAGCAGCCGATCGGCGCACAGCGCATTGCCGGGCTTGTGCTGTTGGTGGCCGGGGTGCTGCTCGTGGTGCGGCGGTAGCGATGCTCAGGCCGGCGCGAGGCTCGGCTCGGGCACGGCGCACACCATGCCCTCGGTGAATCCCGCGGAGCCGATGTCCAGCGCAGCGTTGAAGCGCGCGTGGAGGTTCTCAATGGCGATCGCGCTCGTGAGCTCGACGAGCTGGCGCTCGTCGAAATGCTGGCGCAGGGCAGTGAACAGCTCGTCTGAGACCTCCACCGGAGTATGGGTGATCGCGGCCGCGTAGTCGAGCACGAGCTTCTCCAGCTCGTTGAACTCGTCGCTCTCCCGATAATGGGGTAGCGCCAGGAGCTGCGCGTCGCGCAGTCCCGACTTACGCGCCGCCGATGAGGCGATGTCGATGCAGTACTCGCAGTGCGTCAAGGTAGCCGCCTTGACGGTGGCCAGCCCCTTCAGGCGCCCCTCGACACGGCTCTGTTTCTCGGCCGCTCCCACGAACATCCCGTAGCCGACGAGCACGCTCGGGAGGTGGCCGTAGACCTCCGCCGGTTCGATCGCGCGTTCGGTCTGGTTCTCGGCGATCTCGCGCATGTGCCGCCGCGTCATCGCGTAGACGAGCCCCAGCAGCGGTTTGCTCCAGCCGGCCTTTGCTCCTTGGATACGAGTCATCGCTGTACCTCCAGCGGTCGCGTGGACTCGCGCGCGAGCCACACCAGTACCGCGGTCGCGAGCGAGAGTGAAATGAAGTCCGCCGGGCCCAGCCAGTGAGGGTGGGCGGCCCCGACGTCGGCGAGGTGGTTGATCGAGTGCAGTATGAACTGCAAGGCCAAGCAGGCGAGCACCGGCGTGCGCCAAGACACCTGCTTGTAGGCGACGAGCAGTGCGGCGCCGAACGCGGCGTTGTAGGTGGCGGTGTCGCGCAGGTAGTGGTTGTTTTGCGTCCCGAAAGGCCCGATGTTTGTGAAGAACACGTGCGGCGCGAACACCATCAGCGCGGCCACGGCGAACTGGTAGGCGGCGAACGCGAGCAGGCCCACCTCAACGATCGAGGGGAAGCTAGCTCTCTTGCCGTGACCGGTATCCACCGGAATACTTGACATGCCGCTACTCTATCCGTCAGTGGACCCTTGATTGTGGCCAGTTTGATGCAAAATATGGGTACCAATCCCAGCTCCGAGCGCTTCGGCCCGGAGCTGTTGATACGCCTACGCGAGGACGGTCGCGGAGGTTCGCGACGCGCGCAACTGGAGGGCCGGCTGCGCGAGCTGGTGCGCGACGGCACGCTTCCCGCCGGGGCCCGCCTGCCATCCTCGCGGGCGCTGGCCGGCGATCTCGAAGTATCGCGCCGGCTCGTGGTGGAGGCGTACGCGCAATTGCTCGCCGAGGGCTACCTTGTGTCGCGCTCGGGCGCCGGCACGTTTGTGGCAGCCACGGCCGGCGGTTCGGAGCCCGCCGCGACGAGCCCTCCCCGTCGCTCCCTGCACTTCGACTTCTTTCCCGGGGCGCCCGACCTCGGCTCCTTCCCGCGCTCGCTGTGGTTGCGGACGATGCGCGAGGTGCTCTCCTCGACACCGCCGGACGCGTTCGCCTACCCGGATGTGCGCGGCGCCCTCGCCCTGCGCCGCGCGCTCGCCGACTACCTGCGGCGCGTGCGTGGCCTCGTCGCCGAACCCGATGCGATCGTCGTCTGCTCGGGCGCCACCCAGGGGCTCGCTCTGCTGGGACGGGCACTTGCCCATCGCGGTGTAGGTGCGATCGCCGTCGAAGACCCCAGCCTGCCGCCGCATCGCGCGGTGCTCGCCTACGCGGGCTTGGAGGTGCGCGGGGTCCCTGTTGACGAGCAGGGCTTGCTGGTGAGCGAGTTGAGCGCCCCGGTGGTGCTCACCACGCCGGCCCACCAATGCCCCACGGGCGTCGTGCTCTCGCCTACGCGTCGCGCGGCGCTAGTGGACTGGGCGCGGGCGGGCGGGCTCGTCGTCGAGGACGACTATGACGCCGAGTTTCGCTACGACAGGGCGCCCCTGGGTGCCCTTCAGGGTCTCGCGCCCGACCACGTCGTCTACCTGGGTAGTGCTTCGAAGACGCTAGCGCCCGGGTTGCGCCTCGGCTGGCTGGTCCTGCCAGCTTCGCTCGTGGTCCCGGTTATGCAGGCCAAGCTGCTCGACGATCTCGGCTCGCCCACAATCGAGCAGCTGGTGCTCGCTCGGTTGATAGATACGGCTGCCTACGATCGCCATCTGCGCAAGGCCCGCCGGCGCAACCGGGCGCGGCGAGACGCGTTGATCGCGGCGGTGGCAAGGCATCTCCCAAGGGCCCGCGTGAGTGGAATCTCGGCCGGGTTGCACGCGCTCGTGCGCCTGCCGTCGACGATCGACGCTCAACGGCTGCTCGAACTGGCGCGCGCACGCTCGGTCGGCGTGTATCCGCTCACCCTCCACATGATGGAGCCCACGCGCGAGACAGACGCACTGGTGCTCGGTTACGCCGGGCTCAGCGAGCCGGCGATCGAGGAGGGCATCCGCAGACTGGGCGAGGTTCTCCGCGAAGAAAGGAGTATGTGATGGTCGATCGTGTAGGGGAGTCCCAGGCTCGCCCGGGTGCTCACCCGGTGGCGGGAAGGCGTCCGCCGGGAGCGCTTGCGGGCGCTCGCCTGGCCGCGCGGACCGCTCCGCGGGGAGCGCGCTCGATCTCCGAGGCCGGGCGGACAGGTACGGTCGCGGAGCTGCGTGCGAACAAGCGCACGCTGCTCGTCACCTTTCGCCGTAACGGAGCGGCCGTTGCTACGCCTGTTTGGGCGGCCGAGGCCGACGGGCGCTTCTACGTGCGCAGCGAGCGCACAGCGGGCAAGATCAAGCGGTTGCGCAACGACCCGCGCGTGCTCCTCGCGCCGTGCACGGTACGCGGCAGGCCGCTCGGCGCGCCGCTGGAGGCGAGTGCGAGGGCGTTGGCGGCTGGGGAGGATCTCATCGCCGAGCAAGCGTTGGCGCACCGCTATGGCCTGGGCCGCGCGCTGTTCGAGTGGGCGTTCGATCGCATGCGCATCGACATGTGCTACCTGGAGATAACACCCGGCACGTGGGACGCCACGGATGCGCCACAAGGGTGAGCGACCCGACTTGGCATCTCAGGCCGCGGCCGACGCCGGTATATGCACCGAGGCTCGTCTACTACCCGGGCTCTCGCTTACGTACGAAGGTGGCGCGATCTCCAGATAGTGGTTGAACGCCCACGTGCAAAACCGCTCAGAGGCCATTGTGCGTGCCATCACGGTGATCGCTCGGCTTGGCGTCAGTCGTCCGACTGCGCGCTGCGTGTTCAACAGCCAGCGGTACTTGCGCTCGTGTGCATCGGAGAACGCGCGGTAGCGCGCCAAGGCGTCCGCGCGCGTGGCTTTGCCGGCGAGCACCGGGCGCAGCTCGCGAGCACAGGCAAGGCCAAAGTAGAGCGCGGTGCGGATTCCCTCGGCGGTTAGCGGCAGGCAGTGTCCCGCCGAATCGCCCACGAAGAACACGCCATCCTCGACGGCGGGCCGCAGTTGATGGGGGATCCAGTTCCCCTGGTATCCCTCGGGCGGTAGGCCGAGATCGCCGGCGAGTCGCACGGTTGGCTCCTTGACGCGGTGGGAGGGCCAGAACGAGCCGACTCCGACGCGCAGCTCCTCGCCCGCGGGGAAGCTCCAGGAGTAGCCAGCCCTGATGTACTTCGCGTCGATCCACAGTTCGAGCTCCTCGCCCGCGCCGTACGGGTGGACCTCCAGGCCGCGCGACAGGCGGGCGTTGGGCGGCTGAATCGGTGTCTCATTTGAAAGGACGCGGCGCCAGCCGAGCGCATCGATGACGAGGGGAGCGGTCAGGTCTCCACGATCGGTGTGCACGGTGCTTCCGTCGCGCCCGCTGACCGTGGCGGTCTCGAACTCGGCGTTGCTTGGCTGTGTCTGATCCCACAACAGCGCGCACAGCTCGCGGTAGTCGAATGTCGAGAACGTCCATGGCAGCTTCCAACGGGCGGTTGTCCACGGGGTATGGACGACCAGCTCATCGAAGGTCTGACGCAGTGAGCCGCCCAAGTCGAGTGCCTCCAGCCAGCCGGTTGGAATTCCGCACGCCGAAGTCTGGCGCTCGCCGATCTCATAGCGATCGATCACCAACACGCGCGCGCCCGTGCCGGCCAGCTCGCGTGCAACGGCTAGGCCGGCGAACGAGGCGCCGCACACAAGCACGTCGCAATCGCGCCGTAGTGGTGTGCGCTGCGCCCCGCGCTTGGTCGCTCTCACAGGCATAGGGCAACCAATGATATGTACCCACCACTTCAACGGACTCGCCGTAGCCCGGATGTTGCCTGGCCCTCCCGCCACTCCAACGGACCCTCCGCCGCGAGCGCGGGGTATCAGCCCCGGGCCGCGTGGCTGCGCTAGGCTTCGACCGGTGCAAACACTTATCGAGAATCCCCAGGCACACGTGGTCGAGGGGTCAAACGGACTTCTGCTTGAAATCGACGGGCAGGTAGTCCCCAACTACGACGCCACGATGCAACCCTTCGAGGAGGGCGAGGTCGTGACGGGCAACGTTGTGCGTATCGACAAGGATGAGGTGCTCGTCGACATCGGCTACAAGTCCGAGGGCGTCATCCCCGCGAATGAGCTGTCGATCCGCAAGTCCGTGGACCCGCGCGAGGAGGTGTCTCTCGGCGAGGAGGTCGACGCGATGGTCCTCACCAAGGAGGACCAGGACGGACGCCTGATCATGTCCAAGAAGCGTGCCCGCTTCGAGAAGGCATGGCGTCGCATCGAGGCAGCCGCCGAGTCGGGCGAGCCGGTCATCGGCTCGGTCATCGAGGTCGTCAAGGGCGGCCTGATCATCGACCTCGGGGTGCGCGGCTTCTTGCCCGCCTCGCTTGTCGACATCAGGCGTGTGCCGAACCTTGACGAGTACCTGGGGGGGCAGATCGAGACGAAGGTGATCGAGCTAAATCGCTCCCGCAACAACGTCGTGCTCTCGCGCCGTGCGGTGCTCGAGGAGGAGCGCAAGGAGGTGCGCCAGCAGATCCTCGACCGCCTGCAGCCCGGTCTCGTCGTGGAGGGCCAGATCTCCAACATCGTCGACTTCGGTGCGTTCGTCGACCTCGATGGGATCGACGGCCTGATCCACATCTCAGAGCTCTCCTGGTCGCACGTCAACCACCCGTCGGAGATCCTCAACATCGGCGACACCGTGCAGGTGAAGGTGCTCGACATCGACCGCGACCGTCAGCGCATCTCGCTCGGGCTCAAGCAGACCCAAGAAGACCCGTGGCAGCGAATCGTCGATACCTACAACATGGGTGACGAGCTCGCGGGCAAGGTCACCAAGGTTGTCACCTTCGGTGCGTTTGTCGAGGTGCTCGACGGCGTCGAGGGGCTCGTCCACATCTCAGAGCTGGCCGGCCACCACGTGGAGAGCCCGCGCGAGATCGTCCATCCGGGCGATGAGATCCGCGTGAAGATCCTCGAGATCGACTCGGAGCGCAGGCGGCTCTCGCTGTCGGCCAAGCGGGTTGAGGACCAGATCCTGCCGCTACCGCGTCCGGACGTACCCGCCGCACCCGCCGAGCCGGGG
>DATMPT010000217.1:0-4775 GCA_035567355.1 Solirubrobacteraceae bacterium | reverse complement strand
GTCCCCCAATCGGGCAACGCCGCTGGCGGCCTCCACGCGGCCGGCCGCGGGCATCGCCTCGCTGCTCGCCGTGAGCGTCTCTCTGTTGCTCGCCTGCGCGTCGTGCGTGAGCGCGAGCGAAGTCGCCCCAGGCACCCTCGCCCCAGGCACCTCGCCGCTGGCCCTTGGGGCGAGTCCGCTCGATGCCTACATCGCCGGGGTGGCGCGTGCGTGGGAGCCCTATACGGCCCCCGATGGACGCGTCAACGACCCCTTGGATGCGGCGGACACGGGCGACAACTACGGTGTGATCCTGCTCGCGGACGTGATGCTCAAGGTGGCCCATCGCACCGGCGACGGTGCGCTGGAAGCGGCAGGCACGCGCATCATCGCCTCGGCCCTCACCCTGCCCGTGCCCAACGACCCGTTCAACCTGTTGGCGATCGCCGCCGCCATCCACGATGGCGAGCAGGGCGACTTCTCCGCGAGCGCCTGGGCGGAGGTGGTGGGGCCTTTGGAGCAGCGCGCCGGGCAGATCGGGCCACCGACGGAAGCCACCTGCCTGATCGAACTGCCCTGCTATGACAACTGGCGTTTGGTGTGGTCGGCCGGCGCCGCCTTGCTTCTCTCAGACAGGCTCACCGGCGCACCCGGCTCCGTGGCGGGCGACGGCATTCCGGCCGCGGCCCAGATCAGCGCCGACCTCGCCTTGGCCGTCAAGCACGCGGGTCCTCCCCTCCGACTGGCGGTCGCGCACGTGGGCACCGCGCGCGAGCTCTCGGACCCCGGCGCCGAGCCGCCCGCATACGAGCTGTTCTCGACGTTCATGCTGGAGCTGATCGGCGAGTTCGACCCCCAGGGGCTCACGCCCGCTGTAGCCCGGTTGCGCCGCCAGGCCGACCGCTATGCGCTCGACATGATGGCCCCCGACGGGCAGCTCTCGCTGTCGGGGCGCTCGCTCGACCAGTCCTGGGTGCAAGCGGCGGCGGCGGCGCTCGGCGCTCGGCGCGCGGCACTCGATCCCGGCACGGCGAGCGCCTGGCGCGCGTACGCCGAGCGGGCCGTGGCCTATCTCTTGGCGGCCTACCCCCTGCGCGCCGATGGCCTGCTCCCGATCGTGCCGGGCCTCAGCGTGGAATGGAACCCTTCGATCATGGATGGCTACGCCGCCTTGAACCAGTACGAGGGCCTCACCTTGTGGCTGCTCTCCGACGCGCTCGCCCAGTGGCCGCGACCGGAATCCGCGCGGGCGCCGCTCCCGGGCGACAATCGCGAACTGATAGCCGAGGACCTCGGCTCCAGTGGCCTGGTGTGGGGTCGCTCGGGGCCGGTGTGGTGGGAGGTGAGCGGGCGCTCCACCAGCAGCGATCCGCGCTCGGCCCAAGGACTCGTCGCCGTCAAGGTGAGGCGGGGCGGCGAATGGCGCGACCTGCTCGCGTTGAGGCCGCGCCAGCATGGCTCCTCGAGCGTGTGGATGCTCAGGACGGCCGGCGGAAGAACGGCAACGCCGGCGTTCACGCGGGCGCGCGGGGAGGGACGCCGAGTGGTGCTCATGGGTCGCTACGAGCAGACCAGCGGCCACCTGTTCGGGCGCACCAGCTGGACGCTGAGCACTACCGCAACCGGGGTTCGCCTGAGCATGAGCGTGCCCGCCAAGGCCATCTTGCACACGACGCTGTGGCTCCCGGACGGCGGCTCGCGCGTGTCCGCGCCGGGTGCGAGCTTCACGCGCGGAGAATGTGTCGTGAGCGCCTCGGGACGCGCCTGTCCGGTGACCGTCTACTGGCGCCACACACGGGCGGCCGTACTCGAAGTGGGGACGTAGGCCAGCCGCGAACGTGTCAGAAACGCGGGAACCCTCAGAAAAGCTTCGGAATCGAGCGCTGAAAGTGCCGGCCCAGTTCCTTGGCCACCACATACAACGCCGCTCGGGGCGCACCGTTGGCCTTCACCAGCCCCGCGTCCCAAGTCGCCCTCCTGGCGGCCTTCGCCTTCGGACCCCCGGGCGAGCGCCAGTGGTAGTAATACACCCGGGTGATCCGCGAGCTCAGCTTGGCAAACGAAAAGATGTTGTGATCGACCCTCGCCGCGTAGGCTTCGCCGTGGTTGATCAAGCGGCCTTTAAAGCGCCACCACACGACCCCCCCGACCTCGCTGAACCATACCTGCCCGCGCACGACGGCGAGAAAGCTTTCGATCAAGGCGGTGCTGCCGACGCTGATCGAGTGGTAGGGGTTGTAAGGCCAGATCTTGGGGTAGGGGTGTGCCTTTTCCAAGAACGCAGCGACCCACGCCTCGACGTTGCCATCGGAGTCGAGGATGTCGGGAGCGGTGATCTCACAACCGTTGCAATTGGCGGCGAGCACGTTGTAATAGGAGGAGGCGAGCCACGGGTTGTGGGCGGTCGGCTGCGTGCTGTGCGTGGCCTCGTCCCAGGGCGCGAACTCCTTGACCCACGGGAACAGCTTGCGAAAGCGCCGAAACGCGTTCAGGAACTGTCCCGGCGTGGGCGCGCGGCCGTTGTCGTCGGCGTGCTGGAAGGTGATGAAGGGGATGATGTGGTAGGCGTGCTTGACCGCGTTCAGCCAGACCGTGACGTTGGCGAGGTCGCGCTTGTTGAGCGCCACGTTCCATGGCACCACGTCGCGCGCCAAGTGCACCCCCAGCTCGGCCACGCGCGGGTCTGAGAATGTCTTGGGTTCGTAGTCGGAGAGGCCAAAGCGGTAGTTGGCGGCTGCGGCGGAACCGGCGGAGGCGAGTGCCGCAAGCGTCAAGCACGCAAGCAGCAGGACGCATCTCGCGGCTGTGTTGGCCGGCGAGCGCAGGCGAGCGTTTGTGTGTGGGCGTGCGCGCATGGTGTGATCCCCCCTTGGCCCTTGCGCGTCTTCGTTACTCCGCACCGGCCTCGACACAACCAGAGTATCGACTCCTTCCACGGCAGAGTATCGACTCCTTCCACGGATATCATGAAATCGATGAGCCGCCGGCGCGCCGCTCTCCTCGCGGGGTTGCTCGCCGGGAGCCTCCTGACAGCCACAGTCGCCGTGCAGGACGCCACGGCAACGGTGATCGGCCGCTCGCCGTTTGGCCTGTCGATGGAGTACCCCTTGATGGAGAAGGCGCTCGGCGGCCAGCCCTGCCCGAGCCCGGCCTTGGTGGCAACCTTGAAGTCACTCGGCTCGCCCACAATCCGCATCGGCGGCGACTCCCAGGATCTGGCTGGCCCGACGGGCACCTACCACTACGCGGTCGCACCCTCCTTCTGGCCGGCGCTCGGCTGCCTGGCGCGCGAAAGCGGGGTGCCGGTGGTTGTCGGCCTGAACTTCGCCGAAGGCCCGCTGGCCGACGATCTGAGCACGATCGCCGCGGCCGAGCAAGCGATCCCCGCCGCACAGCTCAGCTTCTCGCTCGGCAACGAGCCGGACCTGTACGGCTTCAGCCACATCTTGCCGGGTGAACCGGGCTTCACCGTCCCCGCATACCGCCAGCCACCGTGGACGGCCGCGGCGTTTGCGGGCGAATGGATGAGCCGGCGTACTGAGCTTGGAGATGTCCCGGTCGAGGGGCCCGACCTGGCGGGGATCGGCTGGCGCGTGCCGATGGCCAAGACGCTCGAGGGCGACCCGCCCGTGGCGATGACCGCGCACGCCTACCCAACCGCGGCGTGCGGCTCGGCCGCGGCGCCAACGACCGCCGCGCGTCTGCTCAGCGAGCACGCCAGCGTGGGGCTCGTCGAAAAGTACGCTTGGCTGCTTACGGTCGCCAAGGCCGCGCACCGGCCCGCGGTCATCTCCGAGAGCAACAGCGCCTCTTGCGGCGGCAGGCCAGGTGTCTCAGACAAGCCGGTGGCGGGCGTGTGGGCGGCGCGCTATGTGGTGGCCGCGATGCTGGATGGATGGGCCCAGGTGCGCTTTCACACCGCCGGCACCAGCTATGACGCGCTCAGCTTTGAAGCAAACGGAACGGTCGCCGTGCACCCGCTCGGACATGCCCTGCTGTTCCTGCACCGCTGGATCCCGGTGGGCAGCCGGGTGACATCCGATTCCACAGGCGCTCAGGTCATCGCGGCGAAGATTACGGCGGACGGGCACGTGAGCGTGATAGTGAGCTCTTTCTCGCCCAAGCCGATGCCGTTCACGGTGGCGGTCCCGGGAGCCGCAACGCACTTGCACACCGACACGATCTCGACCGCAAGCGCGATCGAAGCGGGGGCGTCGCTTGCGGTTCACAGCCACAGGGCCCGCCTGGTGATGGCGCCCAATACCGTCGTGGCGGTCCAGGTGAGCTAGTGGCGCGGTTGGTATACCCTTGGCGCCTCCACGCGGGCCGCTGAGCCGTGGCCAGCGAGCTGTCCAACTCGGCTATCGCCGAGGCGCTGGAAGAGCTGGGCGACCTGTATGAGCTGGACGGAGCGATCGTGCACCGCGTGCTGGCCTATCGCGGCGGCGCGCGCGCGGTACGCGAGGCGCCTGTGTCGGTTGCGGCGCTTGCGCGCGAAGGCAAGGCCACCGAGCTTGCGGGTATCGGCGCGACTTTGCAGGAGAAGATCTTGGCGCTGTCGCAGACCGGCACGATCCCGGCGATGGAGAAGCTACGCGCGAAGATACCGCCCGGCCTGATCGCGATAGGGAGGCTGCCGGGCGTGGGGCCCAAGCGCGTGCGCCTGCTGCACTCGGCGCTTGGCATCGGCTCGATCGACGCCTTGCGCGAGGCGGCCTTGGCGGGAAAGCTGCGCACGATCAAGGGCCTCGGCCCCAAGTTCGAGGCGAGCGTCTTGGAGTCGCTCGAGCGCGGTG